>CAZTES010000089.1:0-12335 GCA_964612275.1 uncultured Rikenellaceae bacterium | reverse complement strand
AAATGATCAGGGCGGATCGTCCGGTATCCCGGAAGAATTCTCCAATAGCGGCACCGGCAAAAGGAGCATAAAATTGTGCTGCAGCAGGATCCGAAGCAGTAGCAGAGACAATGATGGTATAGTCCATTGCCCCGTAATCTTCAAGCGTTTTGGCAATTCCAGCTACTGTAGAGCCTTTCTGTCCGATGGAGACATAGATACAATATACGGGTTCTCCTTTGTCGATACACTCTTTTTGATTGATGATTGTATCAATGGCAATGGCGGTTTTTCCCGTTTGCCGGTCGCCGATAATCAACTCCCGCTGTCCCCTTCCTATCGGTATCATGGCATCAATGGATTTGATGCCGGTTTGTATGGGCTCATTTACCGGTTGCCGGAAAATGACACCCGGCGCCTTACGTTCCAGCGGCATTTCATAGGTTTTCCCTTCAATGGGTCCCCTTCCATCCACCGGCTCACCGGTGGTTGTTATGACACGGCCCAACAATCCATCCCCAACCTGTATGGATGAAATCCTGCGGGTCCGTTTAACAATATCACCCTCTTTGATCTCTTCCGATGGGCCGAGCAAAACCACGCCAACATTATCCTCCTCCAGGTTTAACACGATCCCTTCTATTCCATTTTCAAATTCCACCAATTCGTTCGATTGAACGTTGAAAAGCCCATATACCCGGGCTATTCCGTCTCCCACCTGAAGAACTGACCCAACCTCTTCGAGCTCTGCTTCGGTTTGAATACCTTCCAATTGTTTTTTCAGTATTTCAGTAACTTCTGCCGGTCTGATATTCGCCATATTTATTGATTATTATGTTATACTTCCTTGTTTTATAGTCGTTTACCTACGCTCAAACTCTTTAGTGATCAGTTTTTTTCGCATCTTCTTTAGTACTTTCGAGACACTGGCATCCAGCATCAGATCATCCATTCTAATAATGAATCCACCAATAAGTTGTTCGCTTTGCTTCTCCTCAAGTTCAACGGTTGTATGATATGCATTCCGGACCAATTGAATAATTCTCTCTTTTAATTGCTGATCAAGAGGAATTACAGTAGTTAAGATGACTGTGGTTATTTTTTTATACCGTTTATAATCATCTAAAAATCTTCTGGAGATATCCGGGATATATATTTCCCGTTTATTGTGCATCACCATCTCAAGGAACGATAGTGTAATATCTGTTACCTTGTCACTGAAAACAGCCCGGATTATTTTTTTCTTTCTTGATTGCGGAATAATCGGGTTGTGAAAAATGGATATCAATTCATCGACCTGTTGGCATATCTGATACAGTTGAAGCATATCCTGATAGACAGGATCTAGCTTCTTTTTCTCCAGCGCAAACTGAAGCAGGGCTTTTGAGTAGCGAACCGATATTTTGCTTTCGTTCATTTTTTTAATTCTTCAATTCCCCCTGAAATAATGATCAATTCAATTTGATCTCATCCAGTAATTTCCTGATCAGTTCTTTCTGTTCCTTGTGATCGCTCAGCTTTTGTTTCAGGATTTTCTCTGTCATCTCTATCGAAAGTGAGGCAACCTGGTTTTTAATATCCTCGATGGCAGCGGCTTTTTCATTCCTGATCTTAACTCGGGCAGCTTTCACTACTTTTTGTGCTTCCTGGTTTGCCTGCTCTTTTGCTTCGGCAATCATTTTCTCTTTCACTTCTCGGGCATCCTGCAGGAGTAAATCCCGCTCTTCCCTGGCCTCTTGCATGATGATTTCATTGTCGGCTTTCAGTTGTTTCATCTGATCTCTTGCCAGTTCAGCCGAATCGAGTGCTTTCTGAATGTTTTCTTCCCGGTCTCTCAACGCTTTAAGAATGGGTTTCCAGGCAAATTTTTTGAGCAGGTAAAGGACAAGAGCAAAGGAGAGGAGCATCCAGAACAAGAGTCCTAATCCCGGTGTTACTAATTCCATGATCGATTATGCTTTGATGTGTATACTTTTCTAATTAAACCCGTTGCAGTCAAGCCAATCGCTTCACGGCAACGGGTTTCTGTTTTTGCCTGTCATTTAAGTAATGAATAAAATCAGCAAACAGACGACCACTGCGAAGAATGCTACTCCTTCGATCAGGGCAGCAGCGACAATCATGTTTGCACGAATGTCGCCGGCAGCTTCAGGCTGGCGGGCTATGGCTTCCAATGCGGTACCGCCAATGCGGCCAATTCCGATTCCGGCAGCCATTGCCGCTATACCAGCTCCCAGTGCAGCCCCGAGTTTCCCCACTGCTGCACCTGCAGCGGCTTGTAACAAAATGGATAATGTAATCATAATACTATGGTTTTGGTTATGAAAAAGATCAATGAGGTTCTGTTGTGGCCATTCCAAAATAGAGGGCAGACAACAGGGTAAAAACATACGCCTGAATCAGCGCAACCAACAATTCCAGCACCGTCATAAACATGGTAAACAGTATGGTCACGGGGGAGACGCCAAATCCCAGTACAGGCTGCATATTCCCGAAAATAAAAATCAGGCTGAAAAAGCCGAGTGCAATGATGTGACCGGCTGAAATATTGGCAAAAAGACGAACCATCAATACAAACGGTTTGGTCAGCATCCCGAGGATCTCAATGATGGGCATCAGGGGAACCGGTAATTTAAGCCACCAGGGTACTCCCGGTGCATTCAGGATCTCCTGCCAGTAATGCCTTTTCCCGTTCACGGTGGTAATGACAAAGGTAAACAGAGCCAGAGCCATGGTCACGGCAATATTCCCTGTGACATTGGCTCCCCCCGGAAATATCGGGATCAATCCCATCATGTTATTGATCCAGATAAAGAAAAAGAGGGTGAGTAAATAGGGCATGAACCGTTCATATTTCCCCTCTCCAATGGATGGTTTTGCTATATCATCCCGTATAAAAATAATGATGGGCTCCACAAAGCTCTGCATTCCTTTCGGGGCCTTTCCCTTCCTTTTCCGGTATAACCTGGCAACGCCAATGAATACCCACAGCATGAGCCCCATGCTAATAAAAACCGCAAAAACGTTTTTACTGATGGAAAGGTCGATGGGGCGAATGACCTCCCCACCGGCAAGAACCTCTACTACCTTGCCCTCAAATTCTCCCTCCCGGGCTATTTCAAATCCTTTATAAAACTGATGACCATGATGAAATTTATTGGAGAAGAAACAGTGCAATCCACTGGTCTTACTGTATACAATGACCGGAAGGGGGATGGTTAAGTGAAAATCGTTTACACTGAGGATGTGCCAATCGTATGCATCTCCAATATGACCAAAAATAAAACTGCCCGGATCAAATGATTCTTCATGGTTGCTTTCATGGTTTACCTCCTGAATGGTTTCATGAGGCACCTCATGTTCCTGAGATAACAGAGATAGCGGAGTTAAAACAAGCAAACTGAGAACCTGAATAAACATCCGGATTTTACTCACCTTTGTAGTGGTTAAAACAGCAACAAAATTAACATAAAGATAGAAAAATATTAGCGGTGGGAAACTAATCCTTACTATTTTTCTTCACTGTCCGATGGATCGAAAATACTTCAAACAGGGTGAAGAGAAAGTAAAAAGATAAAAACGACAGCAGAAAGATTGCTGCATTCTCCGGGAATAAAATAAGGTAGATAACGATAAAAATAAGATAGAGCGCTATTTTTATTCCCGAAGCGATCATGTATCGCGTGATAAATCTTTTTGGTTCACGCCTATAGGTAAGCAGCAAAAATCCATGCACCGCAGCAGTCAGTAAATAGACAACCACCAGCAACCAAGGAATAACATTCCGGTAATATGGTTCCAATATGGTTATAAACAGCAAATACCCGATCAAGGTGATGATTGCTGCAAGAATGGTTTCCTGAATAATAAACTCCTTAAAGAATTTGTACACGGGTTCAGAATTTTAGGAAGTCTTTTATTGAATAATAAATGGCAAGGGCTACAGCAAGAATGGTTAAAATCAGGGTAAAAAGCGGAAAGTCCAGTTTCACGATCTGATCCAGTTTGATCCCTCCAAACACACCCGCCAGGATAATCACAACCATCTGAAATGCAATGGCGGAATATTTTATGAAATCATTGGCTGGCTTTTTGTTCTTCTGGCTGTTTGGCTTCGCTTTGGAATCTTGGTTTTTGCGGCTCACTGCTTACGACAGTTTCTTCATTCATGTTGCAATTCCCTGTGAATTTTGATCCCGGTTCAATGGCAAGCTTATTGGTCTGGATATCACCGTTCACTTTGGCAGAAATTTTTAGCGATAATAGTTGCGCGACAACAATTTTCCCTTCAATAACCCCGGAAACATCAGAATTCTTACAGGTAATTTCTCCCTTCACTTTACCGGTTTCCCCGATAACAACTTTCCCTTTTGTAATGAGGTTCCCAGTCAGTGTTCCATCAATCCGGATATCTCCGTTGGAATTAACATCACCGGTAATTTCTGTTCCGATCCCGATCAGGTTAATTGCATTGTTTTCGTGATCATTGTTTTTAGCCATCGTTATTGAATTAAAATGTGTCCTATTCTCTCCAAGGATTGCAAAGCAAAGATATAAAAAAGAGGATTAGATGATGCGCTATTTTTTTCTTACCTGCAATAGGATAACTGAATTTCGAAAGAAATATTGTTAATTTCTAACCGTTCAGGGTTGAGTATTCCCGTTATATGCCCATTTAACGTAAACAGATCCCCAGGTAAACCCTCCCCCGAAGGCTGCGAGAATGAGTTGATCACCCTTGTTCAGTTTCTTTTCCCAATCCCACAGGCAGAGGGGGATGGTTGCTGAAGTGGTATTGCCATACTTTTCAATATTGATCATGACCTGTTCCCGGGCAATTCCCATTCGCCTGGCAGTAGCCTCGATGATCCTCAGGTTTGCCTGATGCGGGACAAGCCAGTTTAATTCTTTCGATTTAATGTTATGCCTTTCCATCATTTCCACGGCCACATCAGCCATTTTTGAGACAGCAAACTTAAACACCGTTTGTCCCTCCTGATAGACAAAATGTTCCCTGTTCTGTATGGTTTCAACGGTAGCTGGTCTTTCTGACCCTCCGGCTTTCATGTGCAAATGATGTCTTCCATATCCATCGGTATGGAATATGTGATCCAGCACGCCGAGGTCTTCCGTGATTGGCTCCAGCATGACAGCAGCTGCCCCATCCCCAAAGAGCGGACAGGTTGTTCTGTCGGTATAATCGGTTATGGTGGACATTTTATCCACGCCGACAACAATTGCTTTTTTATAGTTCTTGGTTTCAATATAATTGGCAGCTGTTTGCAAGGCAAAGATGAATCCCGAGCAGGCTGCATTTATATCAAAGCTGAATGCATTCTTGATACCCACTTTGTCGCTGATAATATTTGCTGTTGCCGGGAACATGCGGTCGGGTGTCACAGTGGCACAAACCAAAAGATCCACCTCTTCCGGGGTTGTATTGGTTTTTTCCAATAGTTCCTTTACTGCCCGGGATCCCATATAGGATGACCCCAGTCCGTCGCCTTTCAGGATCCTCCTCTCTTTGATCCCGATTCGCTGCATGATCCATTCATCGGATGTTTCAACCATTTTTGCCAGTTCATGGTTGGTCAGCCGGTACTCCGGGAGCCATGCCCCTACACCGGTAATCGCTGCGTTAATTTTGGTCATTTAAAGAAGGCTTTAATTTTCTCGATCAGGTTTGCTTCAATCACCTCCCTGGTCTGGAGAATCATATTCATGATGGCCACATTGTTTGAGATGCCATGTCCGATAACCACATTGGCATTGATCCCAAGAATGGGTGTGCCCCCGTAAATTTCAAAGTTAAACCGGTCAAAAAACGGATCTTCGACCTTTCTTTGTTTTATCATTGCATAAAACGCTTCAACGGCTTTTAATACAACATTCCCGACAAATCCGTCACATACAATGACATCCACTTTTTTATCGTTAAAAAAATCATTCCCTTCCACATTCCCGATGAAGTTAAAATCCGTTGATCCTTTCATCAGCTCGTAGGTTGATTTCACCACCAGATTGCCCTTGGATTCTTCTGCCCCAATGTTCAGTAATCCCACCCGCGGATTATCGATGTTTAAGACATGTTCTGCATAGAGAGATCCGAGAATACCGTGCTGGTATAGAACATCAGGCCGGGAATCGGGATTGATCCCCACATCCAGCAGGATGTTAGCCCCTCCGGAGAGGGTCGGCACTATGGTTGCGATGGCGGGTCGTATGATTCCCGGGATTCCTTTCACAGTAAACCCAATCCCCACGAGCATTGCACCGGTATTCCCGGCACTGGCAAAACCATCTATTTCGCCGGCTTTTAGCATCCGGTATCCAATAACGATACTTGAATTGGGTTTTTGAGCAAAGGATTTAGCCGGGTGATCCCCCATCTCAATCTGTTCGGTTGTCGGTATTATTTCGAAAGAATCGGGATCCTTTTCTTCACGATGCAGAAGATCTATAATCTTTTGTTTATTACCGATCAGAACCAGGCTGCAATCCTCAGGAAGTTTATCCAGGGCTAAAACAGCTCCCGAAACAGTCGCTTCCGGGGCAAAATCACCTCCCATTACGTCCAAACCAATCTTCATATCCTGAAATTTAGTAGGAATTTGAAATTATGATTTTTTTATTTTAGGCTGATAGTTTTTTTTCGACCGCCAGTTTGCCCCGATAAAATCCACATTCCGGGCATACTCTGTGGTATTGAACGGTAGCTCCACAATTGGAACAGGTTGCCACTGTGGGTGGTGTTGCTTTGTAATGTGTTCTCCGCTTGTTCCTTCTCTGCTTTGAGGTTTTTCGTTTCGGATGTGCCATTATGTATCAAAATTATTTATTTGGTATTCGTCAATTGTTTCAGTTGATCCCAACGAGGATCTGTCTCTTTTTGTTTCTCCTTGCCCCCCGAATGGATATTCAGTTGTTTGATCATATCCGGATCGCATGTACTATTGCCCTCTTTATCGAGCGGGTGAATGCACTGGTAGGGCAGGCTCAGAACAATGAATTCATAAAGGATCTGTGCGATGTCCAGTTCATGTTCTTTATCGGAAATAACCATGATATAATCAGATGTCACCACTTCGGTATTGCTTATTTTCACGTAGATTGTCTCGAGGATATCACGCGGCAATTGGAAAAGCCCCAGGCACCGGTCACAATGCACTTCAACGTATCCGGTAATATGGATCAGCAGCTCGAGCATCCTGGCCTGTTTGGTCATTTCAACATCAACCTGGCATACTGCATCTTTTATCTCAGCATTTCCGAATGGTTCAAAGAACATCTTATCAACATCAAATGCAAATGTATGTTTCCCGGTTTTAAGTCCTTTAAACCGAATCACATATTTCCTGCTTCCTCTCACTTCAACAAACAATCAAAAATGTCGTGCAAAAGTAGAAATTAATATTTGAATAAAAAAAATGCTGACTGACTCTTTTGACTGTATGGGTTTGCGAACCCCGCATTCCTTGCCCCGGCAGTTAAAAAGCCGGATTAACAGACAAATATCCGGCTATTTGCGGCAAATTCAGTTTGATCCGGTTGTTCAATGAGTGCCGGGGCTTTGTATTTCTTTTTATTTGTTTTGTTGGTCGCTTTTCCCATCAGCAGGATAACCACCTTATCCTTGAAATCCAAATCGGGATGTTCCTCCATAGAGAGCACATCTCCTTTTGAAAGGAGGCTTCGAACCTGGTTTTGTCGCCACCGACTATAGGGTTCGATGGACCCCAGAATATTTTCCGCCAGTCTGGACCCGGCGATTTTCCATAACCGTTTCTCAAGCACCGGTGATTCTTTCATGATCTGGTTCATGTTCATGGATGACATATAGAGAACGGTAACGGGTGATTCCGCAGTTACTTCGCCAGCCCTGGGTAGTCCTGTCAATCCGGCAATTTCTCCAATGAAGTGCCCTTGTGGCAGGATATCCACCAGTTTATTTCCAACTGTAACTTTCACGGTTCCACGGGCAATAAAGAAAAATCCATCATCGTGGTGACTCTGCCGTATAATCTTTTCACCCACGGTAAATACTTTTGCTTGGAAAAGAGCGACCACCTGATCCAGGACTTTCGGACCAAGATTCTGAAGCCATGTGACATCTTTCAACAGTTCAACGGCATCGGGCAGTTCAACGGAAGGGGGTGAATCCATTAACCGTTTCATTCGCTCCTCGATGTAGGAGATCATCTTCTGCACCTCATCGCTTTCCAGCCTGCCGTTTTTCTGCAACCGTTCAACGGTTCTCTTTTCATAATTCAGCATGGAGCGGATTGCCTGGCGTGTGGCGATTGCAGAATAGATTTCCGGCATGTTTTTCCTCAGGTTCCGAAGAAAGGTCAATCCATGTATTCTGTTTTCATTGATCTCTTCTTCAATGATGGCAAGAGTATTCTCCTCCTCTTCCTTGTTCTTAATTGAATCATCAGATTTGAGTCCCCTGTACATGCTTTCAACCAGTTTCAGTGCCTCTTCCTGGGCTTCCACGAACCCCCTGGCGCTATCATAGCTGATTGCCAGTCGATCGAAAAAGGCTCTTTTTGATAATTTTCCAATGACCGGCATTCCTTGCATCCAGTTCAGGATCTTTGGCGTTTTCCATGACTCTTCCAGGTCTTTTCGTGCCGAGAGGGGGATCATGCCTCCTGCATCCAGGATATCATCAATCCCATCCGACAATCGTCGAACCGCAACCGGTCCCAACAAACCATCCCTGAATTGGTACCAGTAACTGCTCTTCTCCTTTTCGAGTATTCGCCTGCGTGTTTCGGCAATGGTTTCAATCTTGATATCCTTCCTATCGATCTCTTCTCCGGTTTTGGGAAGGTATTCCTTGACAGCACCCCAGTTTGCCCGGTTCATAAACCGGTCTTCTTTAAGTTTTTCAATGGAATTTTCAGTACTCTGCCTGAGGTAAAGATTGGCATTGGATCTCATTAATGCTTTTGCCGGAGAAATTTTTGTCAATCCCAGCTTTTCCACGAGGTATTTTATGGTAGTGGCATTCACCAGCAGGGTAAGGGTAACCAGTCCGGCTGTGAGAAAGAGGAATTGATTCCGTATCTCTTCCGGGATGGTCTCTTCACCGGCAACAATCAATGCCAGTGCCAATCCGATCGCTCCACGCAGTGCACCCCACCAGAGCACATAGGAATCCTTTCTGGACAACCCATAGCCAATCCGTTTCATTGCCGGGTAAAATATCGCAATGACAATGACCCGGATAATGTGGACACCCACATAGATGATTGCCAGAAGGAGTAAATTTATACCTGTAATTACAGCCTGCTGGGCAATGACCACGCCCACAATGAGGAAGATCAGGGTGTTGGCAATGAATGCAGCAAGTTCCCAGAATTCATGCAGGAAGTGTTCCACTTCCGGGCTTATGCGGGTTCGTCCGACACTGGCCATAGCCAGTCCCAAGGCTACCAGGCCAAGCACACCGGAAACGTGGAAAAAATGTTCACACATGTAAAAAGTGATGTATGCAGCGGCAATAATCACACTAATCTCCACCAATGCATCATTAAACACTCTTCTGACCCAATTGATCGTCAGCGCTCCAACAATAATCCCTATCAATGTTCCTCCGACGGCAACCCTCACAAATTCGACAACCGGTGAAGCACCGCTTGCTTCTCCGGTAAATCCAAGAAAAAATACCATGAAAATCACAATTGCCGTACCGTCATTCAGCAACGATTCTCCTTCGATCAGGGTTCCCAGCTTTTTGCTTGCCCCCAGTTCTTTCAGGAGTGAAACCACGGCAACCGGGTCGGTGGCACTGACCACTGCACCGAACATCAGTGCCATAGGCCAACCCCAACCCGACAGACCGATTCCTGCTAATTTTAATCCTATGGCAAGCGCTCCGGTGAGAAGCATAGCAATGATGATCCCGGGAATCGCCAGAATGCTCGCATTGGCAACTGACTTCCGGAAGGTGTGAACGTCCATGGCAAATGCTGCCTCAAAAATCAGGGTGGGCAGGAAAACATACAGGATGACATGGGGATCGATGTGTCCTGCCCACTCCACTGCGTTGCCCAGGAAATTAACATTAATATGCAACGACCCGATGGACCAGGTGTCCAGCCATCCGAGCCGGGTGGCTGCACCAAATCCTAATCCGATGAGCAACAGGGTAACCGTATAGGGCAAAGGGCTTTTCCTCAGAAAATGACGGGTGGCTGCACCAATAATCAGTGCCAAAATCACAAAAAAGAGGGGAGACAAGTCACTGTGTTGCCCCCCTTCAGCATGTTCCTCGCTTGTTGCTTGAACCTCTTCAGCATGCTCCTGCAAACTTGCCTCATGCCCATCATGCTGAACCATTTCTGTTGTTTCATGCTCCGGTACCTCATGTTCCTGCCCAAAACCAGATTGAAGGGCAAGGTAACTGAAGATGACCATGAACAGGACAATCGTTCTTGGAATAAGAATCCGGAGTGTTTTCATATTCAATAGTAAATTTTATTCCAATGTAATCATTTGATTTTAATTTCAAACAATTATCGTTTTAAAGCAGGGTGAAATCTCCCGAAGGAGTGCTGCATGGATTATTCTTTAACTTTTTTGTATTGATCAAACCAGTAGTGCAGGTAAAGAACGGTCCTGATATAGTTTGAAGGATTGGATGAGGTTCCGTGAAATTCATCATTGAACCGGATCATTGCAGTAGGTACTTTCTGAATTTTCAACGCCTGGTAAAACTCTTCGGTTTGTGATATGGGAGTTCTCAGGTCCTTTACACCGGTCATTAACAGCGTTGGCGTTTTAACGTTACCAACATACATTAAAGGCGATCTGCGCAAGTGTTCAGAAGGATCTTCCCACGGAAATTTTTCGAAATTCCGGTACCAGGAAACACCATCGGTTGTTCCCACAAAGGAGAGCCAGTTGATGACCGGGTAATTCACGGATGCTGCTGCAAACCGGTCGGTATGACCCACGATCCAGGAAGTGAGAACACCTCCGCCACTGCCACCATAGACAAACAGGTTGTCCTCATCGATATATCCTTTCCTGATCACTTCATCCACTCCGTTCATCAGATCGTCAAAATCCTTGTTCGGATAATCGTTCTCAATGGCATTCCCAAATGCGCTGCCATAACCTACTGATCCTCTGGGGTTTGTGAACAGTACAACATATCCTTCTGCAGCATGAATTTGCCACCTGAAATTAAATCCAACACCATACATGCCATGGGGGCCCCCATGAATTGAAAGGATGAGCGGGTATTTTTTTGACGCATCAAAATCAGGCGGCTTAATGATCCATCCCTGAATGGTGTAATCATCGGTGGATGTGTACCCGATCTCTTCCATTTGGCCAAGGGTTACCCCGGAAAGAATATCCTCGTTGACGGATGTCAGTTGTTTGATCTGAGGATTTTTTAAATCAAAAATCACAACATCTCCCGGAAGAGAAGGATCGGAAAGAATCCCAATGGCTTTCCCATTTTTACTCAATGAGGAGACGGATAACATGTGTGTTCCTTTTGTAACCTGTTTTATGCTGCCTCTCAGGGGGATCGAGTAGAGGTTGCTTGTCCCTTCTTCCCTGACCGTAACATATAGCCCGGTATTGTCATCTGCCCAGCGGACATTGCCCATGCTTTTATCAAAATCTCCCGAAATAAGCCGTGAATTGCTTCCATCCAGGTTCATCACATATAGTTTTGAATTGATATAGGCATCATCGGTCCAATCGTATCCCTGGTAAACGATTAATTTATTATCCGGTGACACCACGGGATCATAATCGGGGCCCTTTCTATCGGTCAATATTCTGACGTCTCCTGTTTTTACATTCACCGCATAGATTTCCGATTCCCGGTACTGGTATTCCGCTTCAGGAACCCGTAAGCTGGAAAAGAGTATCTCCTTCCCATCCCGGGTCCATGAATAGCCACCCCTACCCTGATCCCAATCTCCTGATGTTACCTGTTTTGCTGTGCCACCTGAAGCGGGAACAACAAAGATCTGGGTATATCCATCCTCTAAAAATCCAACCCTGTCGCGACGGTACACCAGGTCTTCAACGATTCTGGGGGCTGGTGTCCATTCCGCTCCTTTGGGCATCTCCGGCATCTTTACCCGCCAGTGTTTGTTCTCCGGTACCAGCATGGTAAAAGAAATATATTTCCCATCCGGAGACCATTGAATGTTTGAAGGCGATCCATCAAGGCGTGTGATTTGCGTGGCTTCTCCGGCGATCCCCATGATCCTGACAAAAATCTGGGATCCCTGCGGTTCACCCGATCGGATAAAGGCAATACGGCTACCATCGGGTGACCATAATGGACTACCTCCTTTCATGAAAAACCGGTCATTCTTACC
>CAZTES010000088.1:0-12361 GCA_964612275.1 uncultured Rikenellaceae bacterium | reverse complement strand
CACTAACCCACTAACCCACTAACCCACTAACCCACTAACCCACTAACCCACTAACCCACTAACTTTTTTCATACACTCACTTCTCACCTCTCTCGACTCATCTCTTTTTTTTACTTATTTTTAAAATATTTTTTTTTTTCATTCGTCTACAGGAGTGAAAGAGGATATCAAACAACAAAAAAATGGAGAATCACAATTCAAATACACACTTTGCGCTGATGGCTTTCGGCTTCTTTTTCCGTGATCTCTTTATACCCAGAGAAGCGGTACTGAAAGAAGCAGGGATCAAACCAGGATACCGTGTTCTGGATTACGGATGCGGCCCCGGTAGTTATATTTTACCCCTTGCAGAAAGGGTGGGTAAGGTAGGTTTTGTGTATGCACTCGATATTCACCCGATGGCTATCTCAAAAGTTAGGAGGCTGATATCGAAAAGAAACCTTGAAAATGTTCAAACTGTCCGGTCAGATTGCCATACCGGTCTGCCGGATGGTACCGTTGACCTGGTGTTGTTGTATGACACCTATCATGGACTTGAGAGACCCGGGGATGTTTTGAAAGAAATTTACCGCGTGCTTAAACCGGGAGGGATATTATCGTTTAATGATCATCACATGCAACCGGAAGAGATCATTAAACGGGTAACAGAAAACGGATTATTCAGGTTCCAGCATCAGGGAAATAAAACATTTACGTTCATTAAAGTTAGTGAAACCAATTCATTCTAAAGGCTTAAGCATTATCCATGAGTCCGTTAGCTGAAAACAATATTGAACTCGTTTATAAGAAGAATAGCAGGCGGCTGTTACAATTTATAAGAAACCGGATTCCGAGTGAGGAGGAAGCAAAGGATATTCTACAGGATGTGTTTTACCAGCTTATATCCATCGCGGATGATATCAGGGCCATTGAAAATGTTACTTCCTGGTTGTTTACCGTTGCCCGGAATAAAATTATTGACCGGTCCAGAAAGAAGAAGCCGGATCTTTTCAGCGATAAGCAGATCCAAACACCCGGGAATGGAGACGAGGACGTTCTGATGCTGGAAGATATTTTACCCGCGTTCTCAGCCGATCCGGAAGATGAGATGATGAATTCAATAATACTTGAAGCGATTGATGAAGCACTGATGGAGTTACCCGAAGAACAGCGGGAAGTATTCATCCTTCACGAGTTTGAAAATATGACCTTCAGGGAGATCGTTGAATTAACGGGTGAAAGCCTGAATACACTGATCTCCCGAAAGCATTATGCAGTCCTCTACTTAAGGGAGTGTCTGCAGGATTTGTATAACCAATTAAATGCATAATATCATGAGAACACACAGTAGGAAATTATTAGCCGGAAGGTATTTTATTATTGGGATTTTTGGATTAGCTGCTTTATCAGTACTGATCTTTTTTCTGTGGAACTGGCTTGTCCCTGCTATTTTTAACGGACCTGTCATAACGTTCTGGCAGGCTATCGGTATATTAATACTCTCCAAGATCCTTTTTTCCGGTGTGTGGAGGCACAGGAGTCATTATTCCGGTTACCCCCACAGCGAATGGAGAAAACGGTTTGAAGAGAAAATGAAAAATATGCCCGATGAGGAAAAGGAACGGTTCAAGGCAAAGTTCCGTCATCGCCCTCACTGGTTTGGACCAGCGGAAGAAGAACACACAGAAAAGAAGGAGGATAAGGAGTAGCTGTTCCCGCATAATCTACTGCACCGGATAAACCCGCCCTTTGGTATTCATAACCAGACGGGTTTTTTCTCTGAATGATCCGGTAATTAATAAATTGATCTTTATTTAGTGCAGTTTGAATTTTCCCATTATGAAAGTTTGGTATATTTGTTAATCCCGGGTCAATGAATTGGTAACTATTCTGTAAATTTACCTCCTTATAGGCAGGTATTGCATCGATGAGGAAAAGAGGATCAAGCAAAACGGCTGAACTTGCAGTAATGACAAGGGCTCTGGCAACCCATTCGCGGTATGCTTCAACGGTAATGGATGATCCATACGCGAACTGTTTTCTCGGATCAGCGACACTGATCCCTTACCTGTTCAATCGTTTCTTTATGGCGGTTAATCCCTTTTTCTGGAGGATGGGAATTAACTCGGTCGGTTTCCTGATCGCCCTTTGCCGACACCGGTTTATGAGCGACCTGATGCGGAGTTGCAGGGATGAAAATATCAGACAGATTGTGCTGATCGGAGCAGGATATGATACCAATTTTTTAAGAGATCCAGACTACTATAAAGACACCAGCCTGTTTGAAATCGATCATCCGAACACACAATCCAGAAAGATCCGGCTGATCAGGAAGCATTCCCTGGAATCCAACCCCGGGATTATCTATATTGGAGCAGATCTGGTACATGATAGCATTCAGGACCAGCTATATGAAAAAGGATTGGACAGGAGAGAGGCTGTGCTGATTATCGCTGAAGGAGTATTGTCCTACCTCTCCCTTCATTCGCTTGACCGGTTATATCATTCCCTATCCAGCCTTTCTGTGAAAGTAAGGTTAGCAGCAGATTACCGTTTACCGCAAATGAATGAAAAGAATGTAAGCCTGGTGATTAAACGCTGGAGGAAGGAGTTTGAATTGATGAATGAACAATACCGCTCTTTTTTTAGTGAACAGGATATGGAACAAAAACTTACACAGCATGGTTTCCAGGTTGTGAGCCATCATAATCTGGCTCAGTTGTGGGAGGAGTATTCAGGCGATAAAGCTCCCAGACACCTTCACACCATCGCCGGATTGTTCGTCTCTGAAAATTAACCCTGAATATTCGTTGCAAAAGCTATGGAAAAGCAGGAATGGTATGGTATAATCAATGGAAAAATTTCTTTGCGAAAGAGAAGATCCATCCAGCAATTGCTTCAGCACCATGGTATCGATTCAGCTACGACAGAATATGTTGGTCATGCAGGAGAGATCCTTCAGCAGGCAACAAACTTTCCCGGAATTATCTCCATCGGTGGAGATGGAACCTTGCATGAAGTAATCAACGGTATCAACCTGGAACAGCAAAAGATCCTGGTCATTCCTGCAGGAACCATTAATTGCTTTGCCCGGTTTGTCGGGATAAGGAGGGCAAGAAATGGGATTAACCTGATGGATCAGGGAGAGTTCCAGAAGATTGATCTTCTATCACTCGATATTCAAAGGCAGGATGGGAGTCGGGAAAAGCGATACACCTGGGGATTTTTGACTTTTGGCCGATTGGTCAGGATTACTACACTGGCATCAAGATTCACTGCTTTACCAAAATTTTTACGTTATTTCCTTTCCACCATCCTCAACCATGTCATCTGTCGCAAGATCACCGTTGTGGTTTCAGTGAATGGTTGTCCTGCCGTGGTTCGAAAATTCTCGTCATTCATCCTCAACAATGCCACATCCGGACATTTCAGCTCCATTCCTGCATGGAATATGCAGGATGGATCGGCAGAGATGCAGATGGTGAGTCATAACCTGTTCACCCAGTTTATTGCCTCGTTTAGCCGATTCATTAAACTGCCAATAAACCTATCCTGGATTAACGGTGTTCAGTCCCTGACCTGTGAATTTGATAAGCCCGTTCGACTGATGGCTGACGGTGAAATAATCAACGGGATACAAAAAATTGATGCAACGGTTATTCCGGAATGTTGTATGGTGATGTTGCCTCGCGGGACTGAAATGAAATACAAAATTTCCGGTTTTAAGGGGAAATGGAAAGAGTTCAATTAAGATAATTCCATTTCATCTCATAAATGGAAATTGAAATAAACTTATGGGGTATAAGAAGCAGATAAAAAATTCAGATACAGTCAGTCATTATTCTCAGAACCAGACAATTCTTTCTGCAGAGCAGCCATCTTTATGGCCGTAACGGCTGCTTCATCCCCTTTGTTTCCGTATTTCCCTCCGGCACGGTCTCTTGCCTGTTGAATGGTGTTTGTGGTTAATACACCAAAAATAAACGGAATATTATAAATAAGATTCAATTCGGTAATGCCGTGAGTTACACTTTGACAGATGTAGTCAAAATGGGATGTCTCACCGCGAATCACACAACCCACACAGATAATGGCATCCACTTCACTATATTCAGCCATGAACTGTGCACCGAGCGTTAATTCGAAACTACCGGGAACAAATTTTTTCAGGATATTCTCCTGACGGACACCGTGTTTCATAAGAGTCTGACAGGCAGCATCGGATAACGATTTCGTGATCTCAAAGTTCCATTCCGAAACAACGATGCCAAATTTAAATCCATCCGCAGGGGGTATAGCACTCAGATCATAATCGGATAAATTCTTCAGATCGGTTGCCATGATTCTTAGTCAATGTTAACCTGAGCCCTGGTTATGTATTTTTCAATGTTCCTGCCTTCCTGGCTTTCCGGGTAGTTGTTTTTTATCATTTCATATCTCTCCAGCGCTTTTTCATAATCTCCCAGACTCTCATATACCTGACCGGCTTTAAAAAGGTAGATGGGATTCAAGAACTCGTTATCATTCATGCTATAGGCTCTTTCGTAATGCTTGAGCGCTTCGGTCGCATCATCCAGTTCAAGATACGCATCACCGATAGCACCTTGGGTAAGCGGGGCAAGCATGTGATCACTTGATTCAAATTTCTTCAGGTAATCGATGGCTGTTTCAAATTCACCCAGTCGGAGGTAGGAGATCCCGGAATAGTAGTGGGCAAGATTTGCTGCTTTTGTGATCCGGTATTCATCAATGATATCAAGAAATCCAAAATAGTTCCCATCTCCATAAAGAGCCAGGTTGAATGAATCCCGTTCAAAATATTGCTCGGCAACAAACATCTGCGATTGGGCCTCATTTTCGGCAGGCTCAACGATGAATCGCTTAAATCCCAGGTAACCAACAACTATGACAACGATCGCGAGCGTGATGATGGTTAGTATCTTCTGGTTGTCCTCAATGAACTGTTCGGTTTTGCTAAGGGCACTCTCAACTCCCTGAAGCCTGTCCTGTGGACCCGGTTTCTTCTTTTTTGCCATTATGGTAAATCTTTTTTATCGCTTGGTGAAAATTTCCGCAAATGTAACTGTTTTGCACCTGATATGAAAGATTTGGTGATAATTTTATACTTTTGTTTGGCAGTATGATTTATTAACAGGCAACCTGATCCTCAATCCTTCAATCGATGTATTTACGCAATATCTCTCTTCTTAATTTCAAAAATTATTCCCAGGTTGAACTGACCTTTTCACCAAAAATAAACTGCTTTGTTGGAAACAACGGTGTTGGGAAGACAAACATCCTGGATGCTGTTCATTACCTTTCACTTACGAAAAGCTTTTTTAATGCCATCGATACACAGAATATCAAATACGATGATGACTTCGCGGTGATACAGGGAGATTTTGAGAAAGATGGGAGAGTGGAACAGATCTATTGTGGAATTGAAAGGAACAGGAAAAAACAGTTCAAACGAAATAAAAAAGAGTATGAGCGTCTGGCAGATCATATTGGTTTATTGCCTGTAGTCATGATATCTCCTGCTGATAGCAGTCTGATTATTGAGGGTAGCTCCGAGAGGAGGCGTTTTATCGATGCAGTGATTGCGCAGTATGATAAACCCTACCTCGAGGACCTGATTCATTACAATAAAGCCCTTTCCCAGCGTAACAGATTGTTGAAGGATTTTTCCAGCAAAAACAGGTTTAATGAGGAATCAATGCAGTTATGGAACGATCAGCTTATTCCGCCGGGTGAACGGATATTCGGGAAAAGAGTTGAGTTTATCAAACGCCTGATCCCAATCTTCCAGCATTATTATGATTCCATAGCCAAAGGGGGTGAAAAAGTGAGCCTCTCATACCAGTCGCATCTGACCAAGGGCGATTTCAGAGAGTTGCTGAGAGAAGCCCTGTACAAAGACCGGATACTTCAATATACTACCGTGGGCATTCATAAGGATGACCTTAACCTGAAATTATCCGGCTATCCCATTAAGCGGGTTGGTTCTCAAGGACAACAGAAAACCTATTTGCTGGCCCTTAAACTGGCTAAATTTGAGTTTATTAAAAATATTGTAGGGTTTCATCCAATATTGCTGCTCGATGATATCTTTGATAAATTCGATAAGCTCAGGGTAAAACAGATCATTGAACTGGTAGCCCATCAGGAATTTGGGCAGATATTCATTACCGATACCCATCAGGACCGACTGGAAACCATTTTGAGTGAATTACCGGCAGAGTATAAACTTTTCAGGATAAATGAAGAAGTGATCGAAGTTTCTTAACCTGGAAACAACTAAAAACCGAAACGATGAGGAGAAGCAATACACAGAAACTGGGTGAGGTTATCAAAGAGTATTTGAAGGAGTCGGACATTGATAAAAAGCTTACCGAAATTCAGCTGATCAATTCATGGGAAGAGATAGTTGGAAAAGAGATTGCCAGAAGGACAGAGAAGATCTATATCAGGAATAACAAGCTGTTTGTCCACTTTACATCATCCGTTGTAAGGAATGAACTGCTCCTTCACCGGGAAACCATTCGCAGCCGGTTGAATGAACAAGCCGGAGAAGAATTGATTACGGAGATCGTGCTGAAATGAAAAGGGAATAAATAGGTCAGTAAGTTAATGGTTATTCCGCCTCCACCAAGGTTATGGCGGGCACAGTAAGTTATTGAGTCCATTGATATAAATCCTTGCTATAAAGGTATTTAAAAGAATTCATTCCCAATTTGTCAATAAGGATACTAACCCCTCTCAATACCTTTCTTTTTGCGAAAAGAAGAAATCACACTCAAGCTGAGCATTCTCATCACTGTCAGATCCGTGAACTGCATTACTCTGGATCGATTGGGCGTATTTTTTCCGGATGGTACCATCCTCTGCTTTTGACGGATCTGTATTCCCTATCAGTCTGCGAAAATCTTCCACTGCATTCTCTTTTTCCAGGATCATGGCTACAATGGGGCCGGATAACATAAACTCCACGAGATCATCATAAAAGGGTTTGCTTTTATGAATCGCATAGAAGGTTTCTGCCTGTTCTTTGGACAACTTGGAGGATGCTATGGAAGAGATCCTGAAACCTGCTTCATTTATCATTGCCAGGATGGAGCCAATATACCCCATCTTTACTGCATAGGGTTTTATCATGGCAAATGTAATCTTTCCGCTCATAAACCGTTATTTTAGTTGAAATTAATAGGATCAATAATAAAACCGGTTCTGAGATTCAATCGTTTAATTTATATCTTTGAGAACCGGAAACGTTCAAAATTTTTAGCGAGTGCAAAGTATATCAAAAAAATTGATAAATAAAATTAATGGTTATCTTTCCGATAATCCCTGCATCCTGTTGTTGACGCACATCAACCCGGATGGAGATGCGATCGGATCATTGCTGGGATTATACCACTATTTCATCCAGCATGGATTCAAAACATTTGCCATCACACCCAACAACTTCCCTTCTTTTTTCCAATGGCTTCCGGGTGCCGATGAAATTGTGCGGTTTTCCAGAGAGAGAGAACAGGCAGTTAGGATGATCAAGGAAGCCGATGTGATTTTTAACCTGGATTTTAATGACCCTGACCGATTGGGAGAGATGAAGGAGCTGATTATCCGCTCAAACGCCGTTAAAATACTGATCGATCATCACCCAACCCCCAAAAAATTCAACCAATTTGAAATCAGTGATACCTCCGTAAGCTCAACGGCTGAATTGATCTATCTCGTACTTACCCGGTTGGATAAAAAACCTTTTCTTACCCGGGAAGTTGCCGAAAGCCTTTATACCGGAATCATGACAGATACCGGTTGTTTTAGCTACAATTCCTCATTTGGGCAAACATTCCGGGTAACAGCAGATTTACTGGAGAGCGGGATCGATAAAGAGAGGATTTTTGACCGGGTATACAATAACTTTTCCGAAGAGAGGATGAGATTCACAGGTTTTGCCCTGAACAGCAAAATGGTGGTCCTGCACAAATATCATACCGCCTATATCTGGCTTACGGAAAAGGAACTTCTACAATTTAACCATGTCCTGGGAGATACCGAAGGATTTGTGAACATGCCCCTGTCAATCCAGGGAATCCGGTTCTCAGCACTCTTTATTGAAAAAAAGGATCATGTAAGAATCTCATTCAGGTCGAAGGGAAACTTCCCGGCGAACCTGTTTGCCGAGAAACATTTTCATGGGGGAGGACATCGTAACGCTGCCGGAGGAGAATCTCCTGCCACACTGGATGAAACACTGCAGCAATTTGAAGCACTGCTGACCGATTATGAAGATCAACTTTCCCGACCATGACCTTAAAACATTGCATCGGTGCATTCCTTCTTGTTACTCTTTTGCTTGGGTGTTCCTGCAGGCAACAGGAAGAAAGAAAACAACACCGACACTCCGGGAAAGATAAAGAGTCATTGGTCAGAGTAAATAAATACCTTGTCAACAAAGACAAGGAGATTATTGAGAATTATGCCAAACGCAGAGGATGGAACATGGAATTGACAAAGACCGGTTTGTGGTATATGATTTACCGGAAAGGTGACGGAAAACCGGTTCGGGAAAATAAGCGGGTGACGATTGAATATAGCATCACCTTACTGGATGGGACACTCTGTTACAATTCGGATGAAAGCGGTCCAAAACAATTTGTGGTTGGAAGGGGAGAGGTTGAACCGGGCCTGGATGAAGGGATCCTCTTTCTGAGATCGGGTGACAAAGCACGATTCATCCTCCCGCCCCACCTGGCACACGGTCTTATTGGTGATGAAAATAATATCCCGGCAAGGTCCGTTATCGTGTATGACCTGACTGTTCTTTCAGTTGAAAAATGATTTTATACCTTTGTTCCCTTTATTCGAATTGTTTATGGTATGAAATTTGCGTAATAAATCAATATTTAAACTAATTACCGGTTTTGTAAATCCGCATCAGTCGGTTGACCGGGATCATGTAACACATTATTATCAGATAACCTATGAGAAATTCATTTAAACCTGCTGGATTCTTCCCCTTTAGTTTGATCCTTCTTGGCCTGTTGCTGGGAGGATGTCTGGAAGAAGATATTGACTATGAAGCAAGAGAAAAAAAGGAACGTGAAAAATATTTGGAAGAGAATAACATTACGGTTGACCCCACCGAGAGTGGACTCTACTTTATTCCGCTCGATACAGGGTATGGCGACTTTGCCGAAATAGGGGATAGCGTAACCATTAACTTTGAAGGGTACTTCCTGAATGGAGTCCTTCTGACGACTAACATTGAAGCGGTTGCCGTAGAAAATGACGCTTATAATCAGTATGAAATATATGAACCCTATACCTTTGTCATGGGTACAGGACATATGATCGAAGGCGTGGAGGAAGGATTAACCTATATGAGGGAAGGTGCTTCGGCTATGATGATCATGCCCTCTGAAATATCCTTTCCCGGTTCTTACCGGAGCCTGTTGTATTATGTTTATTTTCTGGATCTGGGCAAATCCCCGGATTGATTTTATCTTACATTATAATGAACCTGAAAGCAACCCGATCACTGCCTTTATTGTGCATGGCATTGGTTAGTCTGACCATTGCCTGCGAAGAAGATTCCGAATCAGAAAAAGAACAACGGTTGCTGGAAGAGTTTCTGTTAACCAATAACATTACTGTAGAAAGAACATTGTAACAAAAATCAAATGAAAAAAGCTGGAAAATTTATCGTAGTGGGACTTTTTGCTATCGCAATCTTTCAACTCCTCTTTGTGGGTTGTCTGGAAGAAGATAACACAGATTATTATGCAGAAGAAATGAAACTGTTGCAACAGTTCCTGGAAGCAAATGACATTACCGTAGAACCTACTGCCAGCGGACTCTATTTCCTGCCCGGTGATACCGGAACAGGCCCTTATGCAGAAATTGGTGATTCGGTAAGTATCTATTATGCGGGATTTACATTGCACGGAGGTATTGTAGCAACAAACATCGAATCCATTGCCATAGAATACGGCGTGGAGTACTATTTCGACGATTATTCTCCGTTTGCCTTTAAGCTGGGTGATGAAGGATATGTTGTTGAGGGAATCGAAGAGGGATTAACCTACATGCGGGAGGGCGGAACAGCCACCATGATCATTCCATCACCGATTGCCATTCCTGAAACCTATAAAACCCTGATGTATGATATTGAACTGATCGAAGTGATTAAACCCTCTCTATAATTCTCATCGCCCCACTTCTCGTCGCCCGATTCAAACTCGGGCGACGAGTATTTAGAAATCCCAAAGTCTTACCCCGGACTGAGAGATCAAAGCCTCAAGGGTTCATACTCTTTGAAAAAGGAGATCTCCGCCTCTTCAACGGCTTTCTTGTACTTTTCCCAATCTTCTTCAAAGAACCGGTTGATCTTATTCATGGTTTCCTCGATCAGCTGTTCTATCTGTTCAATGGTCCACTGCTGGGTTGTATTTAGCGGATCTGTTTCATTCAGGATTGAGCGGACTCCCCTTATTTTACTGGTAACCAGGTTCGGATCCCTGTAAATTCCCTGTACATCCTCACGTGATTGAATAACATCCGTAATCTCTTTCAATGAAGCCTGAACTTCTTTGGTCACCTCCTTCAGGTTCTTTATCGCATCCGTTTGCTTCCGTGGTATCTGCCTGTTGATGGTTGCCATGGTTGTTTTGCTCTCATTGATACGGTCTATTGCAACGGCAAGCTTTTCCATTTTTTTCATCAGTTCTTCGGCAATTTCCTGGTTTTTCCTTGCCGTTTCCAATGAAAATTCTGTTCTTGGATCGGCTTTTACCGCGAGCATTGCAGAATCAGACACACCGTTAAAGGTCATTTTTATTTTATACATACCCGGCAGGACATTGCCTCCCCCGCCTCTTTCCTGTTGACGGGAACGGGGTGCCGAAGATCCCGGTGTTCGGTATCCTTTCTTATCCAGCCCCCAGTACATTCGGTTTATTCCGGTTTTGGGTACCTGGGTAAGGGTACGTACAACATTTCCCTGTTCATCCGATATTTCAATCGTTACCCGTTTCAGGTTGCTCCCTCCCTGTGATTCGTCTCCGCCACCAAATCCATAGAAGCCGCCATACCGGCTGAATCCTGATCTTTGGTCCGGGATATTTTCACTTGCTTCTCCCTTTTTCACGGAGTAGGTGATCATTGCCCCGCTTCTGCGGTTTTCGCCAGTATAATAACCATCACCTGCGGAGTAGTAACCCGGCGAACTTCTGTAGTTAGCCAGTATGGCCTCCGGTGGATCGAATACGTGTATTTCGCTGTCCAATAGTTTAATCCCGTTTTGTGCAAGTTCCCTCAGTGGGCGGATATCATCCAGGATATATACCGAGCGTCCGAAAGTACCAATGACCAGGTCATGTTCCCGCGGATGAATCACCATATCCATGGTTGAAACGGTTGGGTAACCATTGGTCCATTTGGTCCATACCTCACCGGCATCGATACTGACATACAATCCGAATTCCGTTCCCAGAAACATCAGTTTTGGCTCTACGGGATCCTGTTCGAAAGAAAGAACATAACCCCAGATTTTCGAGTTATCTACCAGCCGTATCCAGGATTTTCCAAAATTGGTGGTGTGATACAGGTAGGCTAAAAAATCATTTCTCCTGTAATTATTGACCACGACGAATGCTTCACCGGCGTTGTATCTTGATGCATGTATTTGTGGTATCCAGCTTCCCGGGGGAACATCCTTCAGTCCCTTGTTCAGGTTGGTCCAGGTTACACCCCCGTCCTGTGTCAGTTGAAGGTTACCGTCATCAGTACCAACCCATATAACCCCTTCCTGGACAGGACTTGGGGCGATTGCAAGGATACAGGTATGATTCTCGGCACCCGTCACATCATAGGTCAGTCCGCCACTCTCCCCATACTTCTGTTTTTCGGGATCGTTGGTGGTCAGATCAGGGGATATGATGGTCCAGTTTTCACCACGGTCAGTGCTTTTGTGTAAGAACTGGCTTCCAAAATAGATGGTTTGATTGTCAAACGGATCGTGGGCCATACCGGCGTTCCAGTGGAAACGCAGATCGATCCCTTCGTGATGTACCGGTTTGATGCTTTTTGTTTTACCGCTAAGGATATCGATTCTTCCCACATTTCCCTGTTGCGACATAGCATAGCAATACCTCGGGTCACTCTGGTCGGGAACGACATCAAATCCGTCACCACCATAGAGTTGATCCCAGTATGTATTGATGATTCCGCCACCGCTCCAGGTATATCCCGGTCCCCTCCAGGAACCGTTATCCTGTAATCCTCCGAAAACGTGATAGGGTTGTTCCATGTCCACATTGATGTGGTAGAATTGTCCGACGGGTAGTTTTGACACAAAGTACCAGGTCTCTCCCCGGTC
>CAZTES010000087.1:6148-12400 GCA_964612275.1 uncultured Rikenellaceae bacterium | reverse complement strand
TAAAAAGTTCAAAATCACCCTCATTACTTGATGGTCTGAGGATTCTGAAATCATATGGAGCTTTCCAGCCGAACTGGTTAACAGCGCTTTCATTGATCAGACAAGCCGCGCTATCGGTTGCAAAGTTCTCAGAAAAGAAACGGCCTTCAGCCACCTCCATACCATAGGTTTCAGCAAACTCTTCATCTACCTGGAATGTCTGCATCAGGTAGGAGTTTTCTGTTGGTTCACCCTCAATCCAGTGTCCGTTATAGTTATTAGTGTGGCCCGGTGTTGCAGTAGAATGGGAAATGTTTACTACGCCGGGTAATTTTTTTACTTCATCAATAAATGTTTTTTGCTGCTCCCCGAGGGCCGATGGCCGTCTTACCACCAGGAGGTTTTCTTTATTAAATCCAAGATCCTTATTGGTCATGTACCGAACCTGGCTGTATACGATCAGGGTTCCGGTAATAATGAAGATCGAAATGATCATCTGGAAGACTACCAGGATGCTTCTCAGAGTGCCACTCTTCGTTCCCTTCTTGAGCGTACCGGATAAAACGGAAACGGGCCGGAAAGAAGCCAGGAAAAATGCCGGGTAAGTCCCGGATAAGAAGCCCATGAAAATTGCCAGGATGATCAATCCCGGAACGGTATACCATACCCGGTAATTAATCCCCAGCTGGAGTTGAATCAAATTATTAAACGGGTCATTCAACAGTTCTACAAGCAAGATTGCCAGAATCAGTGATATCAATGTTAATACCATCGATTCGAAGAGGAACTGGTAAATGAGGCTTTTCCTGGTCGATCCGACAACCTTCCTGATACCCACTTCTTTTGCACGACCAGCAGAGCGCGCAGTTGAGAGATTCATGTAATTGATTCCTGCAATAACAAGGATCAGAACGGCGATAAGTGTAAAAATAAAAATGTTCTTCTTGTCAACAGAAGGTTTATGGGAATGATCAATGTAGGTATCAAGGTGTATTTCGTGCAATGGCTGGATGAAGTAACCATAGCTGTTGCCTGCATTCTCAAATTCTTCAAGTGAGATCCCAAGTACACTTTCAACCTGTGGGCCAACATTTTTCACTACGACACCTGTAATTTTTTCCTGAAGTTTATCAGGATCAACACCTTTATCCACAAGAATATAGGTGTCCGGATTATTGGAAACCCAGAAACCATCGTTGGCATTTTCATTGGTCACAAATGAGACGAGCATGTTGAACTCAAAGTGAGCGTTTTCCGGCACATCTTCCATCACTCCCGTTACCGAATAGAGTATCGTATCTGTACCAACTTTAAGCAGCTTACCGATTGGGTCTTCCTGACCAAAATATTTTTCTTTAGCCGTTTGAGTCAGAACAATCTGGCGCGGTGATGAGAGAACCGTTTTCGGATCACCGGTTATGAGCGGTATGGTAAAAATGCCGAAGAATGTGGAATCCGCTGCCATGATACCGTCTTCAACATAACTCTTCTCTTCCTGTTTCACAATCGTTTCTCCCCACTTTTCAAACCGGACAAAACTGAGCACTTCAGGAAGCTCGGAGGTAAGGGTTGGACCCAACGGGTAGCAGGTCCATGCTCCGTTCAGCTCGGAATCCCCGATCCTCCCCAGGCATAACATCCGGTAGATCTCATTCTTATGCTCATTGAAATTGTCAAAACTTAATTCGTGGATGACATACAGGGATATCAGGATGCTGCATGCCAGGCCTGTGGCAAGACCGATTACATTGATAACAATGTACGCTCTCTGCCGGATCATATGTCTGAGAGCCAGCTTCAGAAAGTTACGAAACATGAGTTTTGTTTTTGGTGGTTATAAAAAAGACGAATAAAAAGATCATTTGTTACTTCCGGAAAGCATTTTACTGAAACTCCCCTGGTGATCAAAAGCTTTAAACCACCAATCCGATCAACGGTTCAATGATCGATTGCCAGGTGAACCCTGTGGTAAATGCAACACTCAGTATGAGTGTCCTGTTGTTGGTTTCCCCAATCCTGTCCAGCACAGTCCCGTAAAGCAGGATGGAAATACCGAGTGCCAGTACGGCACTTATCCCAAACTCTTTCCAGTCCCATGCCCCCCTGATAAAGAGCCAGTCGTAGAAAAATTTAAACAACATTCCCAGGATGATGCCTGAAAGGATGGTAAACGGGTAACCTGTTCGCTGATGAAAGGATTTGTATGCAGCCATGTTTAAAAGGTTGAAGGTTCAGGCAGCAAGTTGCGTTTTTTTTTGTTAATTCACCTTACTCATCGTGATTTCTTGTATATACCTGTAAACAACACCACCTTCTTCTTCCTCCATTGACATCGTAAATACCAGTGCTGTCTTCGACAATTCATTAATATCAACAACCTGTTCGTCTACTGTTCCCTCATCAGTATAAAGGATTTTTCCATCTTTTCTCCAGGTGAAGCTATCATACTCAATTTCATCAAACCATACCTTCCCTTCACCACCCTTAAAAAATTCCAGGTATTTAAACTCATAATAACTACTCATCCCTGAATCAACCATTAAATCATCCTCATAATACTCATAGGAAACAAGCTGAAACATCCATTTTCCTATAATCAATGCCGTTTCCTCATCCTCGCAGGCATTGAACGTGGAAAAGAGGAATAATAAAACTGTAAAAAGTGTTATTTTTTTCATAATTCAATAGGTTTGGATTTGCTCAAAAGTAAAGATTATTTTAATATCGATCACCATCAATGAGGTATGTCAAGAAACATAGGGAACAAAGGAATCAATGAGCAAATCCCATAAGGGATGCCAATGGCATAACCATTAACCATTAACAAAAAAACCGCAGAATCTGCGGTTTTTTTGTTTTTAGTCCTTGCTAATCCACTCTGGCCATCGTCATGGTTTGATTCATCGTGTAGGTAGTATCGCCTTCCTGCATAGTCATCGTCATGGTAAAGATCAGGGTACTTTTGGTAAGCGTAACAATGGTTATGTTTTGCTCATTCTCTGTACCCTCGTCAACCAGGACTTTCTTTCCATCTTTTTCCCAGGCAAATGTATCGCTTTCGAACTCATCAAATGTTACAATTCCATCACCTCCTTTAAGGAATTCCAGGTAAATAAACGGGCCCTCAGTTGATGATCCCGAATCCACCAGGGTACTGCTTTCATATATTTCATATGTGTAGACCACAAAACTCCATTTCCCCAGGAGCAGGTTTTCCTTTTCCTCCTCACAGGCATTGAACATGCCGAAGAGGAGCAACAGCAGGGTAAAAATTGATAATTTTTTCATGATTCATAGGTTTTGATAATGGTTAATTATTGTGTTTTACGAGTCAAAAAGTAAATAGTTGCATGGAGAGCAATGAAACCAGATGGTCATCTTAAAATCCAGATTTGTTAGTCAATAAATATCCCCCTGTTGCGATCGACCAAATACAAAGTTATAGGGTTTAACCCATTGTGCTTGGATTTTTAGTTTTGAATTAGTACAATGTTGATTGATTATTAGTCTTTTAGCTCCATAGGAGCGTTACATTGGTAGCCCAGGGCGAAGTCCTGATAAGCCGTCAGGACTTCGCCCTGGGTTTGGTATTATCCACCAATAACGGGCCAACTGCAATGTTAGACAAAGGGAAATGGTTAAATGGACCGAAGATTTACCAAACGTTAAGCAAAGATTTCATTACTTTTATATTGATTCATTCCAAACCGAATCATGAACCTCTTCAAAAACACTTTCTTCAAAAAATACCTGTTACCCGGATTTGTATTCCAGAGTGTTATAATTGGTGGCGGGTATGGAACCGGTCGCGAGTTGGTCGAGTATTTCCTCAATTTCGGACCGGTGGGCGGTATTCTTGGAATGCTATTGGTGACCATGGTGATCTGGGCAGTCTTTTTGGCCCTTACCTTTGAATTTACCCGAAGGTTTAATGCCTTTAACTATCGAACATTTTTTAAGCGTTTACTGGGGCCAGTCTGGCCTGCTTTTGAGGTTCTCTATTTCGTCTATTTGATAATAGTCCTTGCCGTGTTGGGATCTGCATCCGGGGTTCTGATTAGGGATAATTTCGGAATCCCTTACATCGTTGGTGTAATCGTAATGCTAGCGGCCGTTGGTTTTCTGACTTTCAGGGGTGCCGGCTTAATGGAAAAGTTCTTCTCCATCTGGTCCTTAATCCTTTACGCTATTTATGCTGCCCTACTTGTGCTTACCATATTCAAATTCGGGCCCGAAATAAGAGGGAATTATACCGGTCCATCGGTCGAACCAGGCTGGATCGTCGCCGGTTCTAAATATGCTTTTTATAATCTGGCCAATGTAGTGGGTGTTTTGTTTTGCCTTAAACATATCCAAACCAGGAAGGAGGCTGTGTCAGCCGGAGTTATAGCCGGAGTTATTGGTATTGTCCCGGCCCTATTGTTCTACATCGCTCTTGTAGCTCATTATCCCGAAATTCTATCCGAAGAGATCCCGTCTGTCTTTGCTTTTGAGAAACTTGGATTTTTACCGCTTTTCATTGTTTTCCAGATCGTATTGTATGGAACATTAATAGAGACAGGTACTGCCATGATCCATGCCGTTAATGAACGGATTCAATCGGCCCGTGAAAGCAGGAAAAAAGAGTTGCCTCGTGCTTTTCGGCCGGTAATCGCCATTGCATTTTTAATCCTGGCGATTGGTCTTTCAACTTTTGGAATTATTGCTCTCATCGCCCGTGGTTACGGTGCAATCAGCTGGGGATTTCTGTTTGTTTACCTGCTTCCTCTGGCTACAATCGGGATTTATAAAATTGTAAGATCACAGTCGTAATTCTGTGATGAATAACCTTTTATTAAGCCCCATAGAGAAGCCAGACATATAGCCTCGGGCTTTCCCGAAGGGATCACTATGTGATAGCCCGGGGTAAGGATATAGTCTAAGATACCGGTCCATGCAGAAAAACGATAAGCAGGAAATAGCTGTATAGACCGGAAGGATCCAGACCATAATTAGAAATCCATTGAGATCCATCAATCTCAAATTCGATCTAAAATTTAAACAGGTTTTATCGTATTTGATTTTTTTATACTTTTGTAAACCTTGATTCAAGATACCTGCCTGACGGCAGGCAGGAAAGATTAAAGATCAAAGTAAAAAGTTTCTATGCCATTAACTTATAACTTTTAACTTATAACTTCTCCCGCCCAGGTGGCAGGACCGATCGTTAAAAAATTGTCCGGTGGACAATTTTAGGGAGGGGCCCGAATGCAGGGGGGCCAATTTCGCCACCTGGTGGTTGTAGCACAAAGTTTAAATTTATAAGATACTTCAATTCGTTCTTTAAAATAAAGTTTTAGAAAAGCCCAGGTGGCAGGACCGACCGTTAAGAAATTGTCCGGTGGACAATTTTAGGGAGGGGCCCGATTGCAGGGGGGCCAATTTCGCCACCTGGTGGAACTAAGAAACAGTCTAAACCATCATATTAGATTCATACTTACTCATAGATTAAGGTTTAGATAGGCCCAGGTGGCAGGACCGATCGTTAAAAAATTGTCCGGTGGACAATTTTAGGGAGGGGCCCGAATGCAGGGGGGCCAATTTCGCCACCTGGTGGTTGTAGCACAAAGTTTAAATTTATAAGATACTTCAATTCGTTCTTTAAAATAAAGTTTTAGAAAAGCCCAGGTGGCGAAATTGGTAGACGCGCTGGTTTCAGGGACCAGTGGTAGCAATACCGTGCAGGTTCGAGTCCTGTTCTGGGCACTGTTAAGAGGCAACTGTTCTTTCAATAAGCCTGATTGTAGTGCAGGTCCCGAAATGGTCGATCCGCCCATAGGCGGATAGCAACCATTTCGAGGATGCTCGAAAAATAACGCAAATCAGAGATTTGCTATTTTTCGGCATTCGAGTCCTGTTCTGGGCACAAAACAAGATACCTGCCTGACGGCAGGCAGGAAAGATTAAAGATCAAAGTAAAAAGGATCCATACCATTAACTTTTCCCGAAGGTGACATGGTCATGCCTATGGCAGATGCCTATGGCATAACTTTTTACATTTAACTTATAACTTCTCCCGCCCAGGTTGGTAGGGCTGAGCGTAAAGAATTAGTCCGGTGGACTAATTCAGCGAGGAGCCAGATTGAGGCGGTGGCCAATTCCACCACCTGAGGGGAGTGGAACAATGTTCAAACTTATAATATAGTTCAGTTAGTTCTTTAAGATAAAGTTATCAAATTGCCCAGGTGGTGGAATTGGTAGACACGCCAGCTTGAGGGGCTGGTGCCCGTTTAG
>CAZTES010000087.1:3783-6048 GCA_964612275.1 uncultured Rikenellaceae bacterium | reverse complement strand
GCCCAGGTGGTGGAATTGGTAGACACGCCAGCTTGAGGGGCTGGTGCCCGTTTAGGGTGTGCAAGTTCGAATCTTGTCCTGGGCACACGAAAAAAACCGCAGAAATTCCTGCGGTTTTTTTCGTTATCAGTTGATACGTTAATAGGTTATTTGTCCTATTTTAAAATTACTTACGAATTTTAAATAGGTAGCTGTCCCTATTTATATACTCTGCTCAGTTCTGATTTCCTTCTTTCCTGAATGTTCTCACGTAATTGACGATATGCCAGATATCCTCATCAGAAAGGGTATTCTCATACGCTGGCATCTCCCCTCTCCCAAACATCGTCTTATAGAAATGTTCGCCATCGGTCTGAGATTGGTACACCTCCCCCGAAAAATCTCCCGGAAAGGTTTTCATCTGTTTGCCCTTGATGCCACCCCCCAAACCGGTTCTTCCATGACAAATAGCACAGTATCTGTTGTATTTGCTTTTTCCGGTTTCGATTGACACGCTGTCTTTCTTCACCGGGTTTTCCATGGTTTTGTAATCATCAGGAACCTCCCAGGGTTCCGGTTGTTCCTGCTGCGAATATGCAAATGCCGGCAACAGGAAGGCTGCCAGAAGAATCAGGTAAAACAGGAGTCTTCTTTTCCGTTTATTAATCATTTTCTATCGGATGGTTTAAAAAATCAACCTGACAAATATAATGATTAAGGGGTAATCAAATTGATCGCGAGGATTGAATTCGTCAGACGACTTGAAGTTCGTCTGACGAATAAGGCTCATTCTTCTCCGGTATAGTACCCCGACAAAATACTCATGAACAGACTTCCCGGCGTGGGGCCCAGGGTACACAAATAGATGTGAATTACCAGGAAAACCGACACAAGAAATCCTGATATGATGTGTATTAAATCGGATACGACCAACCCACTGGTCCCAATCAGTACGATAGACAATGACCCGGGAAACATCATATCCCATCCTGTTATGATAATCAGGGGCAAACAGAGGTACATAATGAACAGGTAGGATACCTTTTGAACCGGATTAAATTTGTGGTCCTTGCTGACTGTAAATGGATTCTTCTCCCCTTTGAAAAAACCAATGGTATAATAATGTACCTGTTTAAACATTCCACCGAGCAATCCCTTAAGCCTTATCTTATAATGTTTTCTGTTCGGCGATAAAAGATTTCCAACAAAGAAAATCAGGTAACTGCCGGTCAGGACTATTCCACCAATATTATGCACCCTGGTCGCATTTTCAAGAGGAATGATTCCCCATGAGTACTGGAGATTCAAACCGGTAAATATCAACACCAGGCATAATAAAGCATTCAACAGATGCCAGAACCTGATCCATTTAGGATATAAATACATCGATCTTTTATGTTTTCTTTTTTGTACTTATTCTAATCCTGAAATAAATATGGAGCAGAATGCACAGTATTGTAAGCATGAAGAGAACAATACTTACACTATTCAGATTACTATTCCCTTTCGTGCCAACAATGCTTAATTCTTCAAATAGCATCCCGCTAAACATTCCTGTCTGTGACCTCTGTTCCTTTGCATGAAATTTATACAGGGTGGCCAGCAATCTGGGATCTTTTGTATGACAATCCACACAACGCTTATCGGCCTGTATCGCAGGCAAAATCAGATGGGGCATTAATGTGTCATTAACCATCGGGGAATGACATTTATTGCATCGGATCACGGAGAAATGCAATGACCGGTTTGGCAGCCAATCATGCGATAACACCTTTGTGCTGTCACCTTTTTCCAAAACAGGCTGGTACATCAGGCGTGAATGACAATCAAGGCAAATGGAATTATGATAGACGATCGTTTCACCGGGGGTACTGCCTGAATCGGGTGCACTCCTGTATGTATGTGGGTCATGACATTTCCAGCAGGAAAAGCCAATGTTCTTATTCATGGTATGAACACTGCTGTCATACTCCTCTGCAATTCGTAAAAAAGGGTATGGATCACTCTCCGGATCAAATCCATGACAATTCAAACAGGTAAATTTACCTTCACGGGCTAAGATTCGAAGGTCTGTTCCATCATCAAAATGGCATTGATTGCATGCAAAAGCCCCGTGATTGGATGCATGAAATTCTTCACGGTTAATCAGCATACCGTGCTTTTTCAGGTAATCAATTGTATCTTCCGTAAATCCTTCAGATGGTAAAACTCCTGCTTCATGACATCTGAAGCATTTTTCATTTTCTTCATAGAAATCAGAGATCCATTCATTTTTCTGTTCAGAAA
>CAZTES010000087.1:0-3683 GCA_964612275.1 uncultured Rikenellaceae bacterium | reverse complement strand
CAGATTGTGATGAATGAGTTAAGAAAGATCCGGCACCACTTGCATGCTCATCCGGAATTATCCGGGCGGGAACTTAAAACCAGCCAGTTTATTGCTGATTACCTGCAGGATCTTGGTATCAGAACGATTTCCAGGAACATTGCAGACCATTCCCTTCTGGCTGAAATAAGCGGAAAAGCGGAAGGTCCGGCAATTCTTTTCCGGTGTGAGCTGGATGCCCTGCCCATAGAGGAGGCAAGCGGCGCTGATTATCGTTCACAGAATCCCGGGATCTCACATGCCTGCGGGCATGACGGACACATGACCATCATGCTGGGATTTATACGACAGATGGTTAAAAAACCTCCGGATAAGGGAAGAGTCCTTTTCCTCTTCCAGTCTGCGGAAGAGACAGGCCAGGGAGCAGAGGCAGTATTGCATTCCGGTTTTCTGAACAACTATTCTGTGGAATATGCTTTCTCCCTGCATAACATGCCCGGATACAACCGGGGAGATGTCATTTGCAAAGCAGGGAACTTCACCCCTTCCGTTGAAAGCATCACGATTGAACTTTCGGGTAAAACCAGTCACGCCGGGGAGCCGGATCATGGAATAAATCCGGCAACCACCATTGCAGAAATCATCACTTTTTTCAAAAGCCTGCAGAAAACAGACAGGCAACGCCCTGATTATTTTGTTGTTACACCCGTTCAAGTTAAAATGGGCGAGGAAGCGTTTGGTACATCTGCCGGAGATGCATTGATCCGATATACCTTCAGAAGCTGGGATAGCGAGACGCTGGATAAGATGAAAAAAAAGATTGAAAAAGGGGTGCATGAAATTGTAAACCGGGAGAGGGGTTTAACCATCCATTTTTCGTGGAGTGAACCCTTCAGGACAAACAGGAACCACCCCGATGCAGTTGCAATTATCCGCAAGGCGGCGGCTGCCAACCGATTGAATTTTATAGAACTAACGGAACCATTGCCCTGGGGTGAGGATTTTGGACTGTTTACCGAAAAATACCGCGGTGCCATGTTTGGTATGGGTGCAGGAAAGGAGTGGCCGGCTTTGCACAATCCCGATTACAACTTCCCGGATGACCTGACAGAACCGGGTGGGAAGATGTTTGTATCGATTGTTGAAGAGATTTTATGTTAATCACCACTCCCGGACGGTTGCCCATGGCAAAAAACACCGGGGAATAACAATTCTTTATAGACAATAAAACCAAATACAACATGGAAATCATATCAACAAAGAAAGCACCGGAACCTGGCGGACATTATTCCCAGGCGGTTGTCCATAACGACCTGGTTTTTATCTCCGGCCAGTTACCGGTGGATCCTTTATCTGGAAACCAAGTTGGTACTTCAATTGAAGAACAAACCCGGCAGGTATTAAACAACCTGGAAGCCATACTGAAGGCTGCCGGCAGTTCCGCAGAGCGGGTGTTAAAAATCACGGTATATATTTCTGATATATCCCTCTGGGGGCGGGTAAATGCAGTATACAGTGAATTTTTCAGGGATCACCGCCCGGCCAGGGCAGTGGTCCCGACAAAAGAGCTGCACTACGGGTTTCAGATAGAGATGGATGCGATTGCTACCCGGTAATGTAGGCCTCACCGGATGACTTCGGGTCACCCGGTGGTGGTTCACTGTTCTAACTGAACAGAGGCTGATCAATATAACCAATAGATCTAGTTTTTCTAGACATCATGTAGGGCGACTTTTCAAGTCGCTTAAGAGTCGACTCGGGAGAGTCGACCTACATTACTTCCTTTCTCTTTCGACCTTAATGTTTTTCTGGTCAGCCGATCGTTTAACCCCTATTTTCAACTGCCGGGTTGTGTTTCTGGTAACTCCCTTCTTCCCCTCCGGATAATAGTCGACCCAGGCGACAAATACATTGAAATCATCATCCACCAGCTGGGGTGTACGGATAAAATCGATGTCTTCCTCAGCAAGTAAATAATTATCATGGTAATCTTCCCAGACATCCACATAGTAAACATAGGATCCTACGTCCGGAAATACGACCCAGCCTTCGCTATCGGTATACCCTTCAGCCAGGATCGTTCCATCGCTATGGGTCAGCCAGTCATCATAGGTGGCATAGAGCCATACACTGGCGCCCTCTACCGGATATTCTTCATACCACTCCAGAACAAGGATCTCGAGTGGCGGGAAATAGACCAATATGTCCTTGTATGCCCGGTCAATGACGTTGTCTTTCGAGATGGCCGTCAGGGTAACGGTATAGTCCCCTGATCGTGTGTATTTATGAGCGGGATTAGCGGCTGTGGAGGAAGTGCCATCACCAAAGTCCCACTCATAATATTTTGCCTCTTTGGATCTGTTGGTAAAATATACATACTCCTGGATATCCACTGCATCCTCTGAAACATTGAAACTTGCATATGGTTCTACATCACAGGAAGAGAGTGCAGCGGAAAGGATGATCAATAGGATTCCTGTCTTTTTCATGGTTCAAAGTTTAATACAACAAAAATAAAACAAATTTGGTGCCATAATTGATATTTGTCAACAATCTATTAATCCTTATCTTTGCACTCTGTTTTTAAATTGTTTGAAGAAGAATGATAAGAATTACATTCCCCGATAAATCAGTAAAAAAGTACCAGGAAGGAGTGAATGGTTTGGAGATCGCAAGATCTATCAGCAATCAGCTGGTAAAGGAAGTTCTGGCGATCAGTGTGAATGGTGAAGTATGGGATATCAACCGGCCCATCCTGAATGATGCTGCTATTTTTCTCCACAAATGGGAAGATCCGGAAGGGAAACATGCATTCTGGCACTCTTCTGCCCACCTGATGGCTGAAGCCCTCGAAGCGATCTACCCGGGGATAAAATTTGGTATCGGACCGGCCATTGAGAACGGTTTTTACTATGATGTTGATCCGGGAGAGGGTGTGGTGATCACCGACGGGGATCTGGGAAAGATTGAAGATAAGATGAAGGAACTTGCCCGGCAGAAGAATCCCTATCTGCGTCAGGATGTGAGCAAAAAAGAGGCACTGGACCTGTTTTCAAAAAAGGGTGATGAGTACAAGGTGGAGTTAATCAATGAACTGGAAGATGGGACAATCACATTATACAGCCAGGGGAGTTTTACGGATCTCTGCAAAGGGCCTCATTTACCAACAGCTGAGCCCATTAAAGCCATCAAATTGCTCAGTCTCGCAGGTGCTTACTGGCGTGGTGACGAAACAAGGAAGCAGCTGACGCGGATCTACGGGATCACCTTCCCGAAGCAGAAAATGCTGGATGAATTCCTTATGATGCTGGAAGAAGCAAAAAAGCGGGACCACCGGAGGATAGGAAAAGAACTGGAACTATTCACCTTCAGCCAAAAAGTTGGTCAGGGACTTCCGTTGTGGCTACCAAAAGGGGCACAGCTAAGGGAACGGCTCGAGAATTTTCTCAAGATGGTTCAGGTGAAATACGGGTACGAACCGGTCATGACTCCGCATATTGGCCAAAAGGAACTATGGGTAACGTCCGGACATTACGATAAATATGGGAAAGATTCATTTCAACCCATCCACACGCCGGATGAAAACGAAGAATTCCTCCTGAAACCGATGAACTGTCCTCACCATTGTGAAATATACAGGAGCAAACCCCACTCCTATAAGGACCTGCCCGTCAGGCTGGCTGAGTTTGGAACAGTCTACCGGT
>CAZTES010000086.1:0-12418 GCA_964612275.1 uncultured Rikenellaceae bacterium | reverse complement strand
ATATCAAGGTTTTCAGTCTCCAGGGTATTGACACCTTCCAGATCGCCCGAACTGGAAATTTTTATCCGGTTCAGATTTTTATAGAGAACATAGACCCTTTTTGCTTTCGCACGACGAATATTCTCATCGGTGTAAATATAAAGGGTGTGATTCTTTACTTCTGTCCTGATCACTTCATGGAGGTTTTCATCAGCTTCAACTTTCAGGTTTTCCGTATTCCCCTGTTTTATGTACACATCGATTCCACTGCTAACCTTTATTCCATCAAAACCGTGAACCTTCCGTATTTTACTTACAACAGGTCCGTTGCCATAGATCGTGTCGGTCATCAGGCAGTAATCACAAGCCGACAAACCAATCATCAGGCACAGCAAGACCAGAAAAAAAGCTTTTGTTTTCATCTGAATGGGTTTTGGTTGTTACTCTGTTACTCTTGGCTTTCGCAATCTCCTTATAAATGAAAAGATAAAGTTACTCTTTTTACTAAAGATTGGAAACAATCGCAAATATTTTAAGAACCGACGGATTATTTATCAACTCCAGTTGCACCCTATCTATTCCGTTGAAAAATTTTATTCTATCTTTACCTGAATCTTTAAACAGATAGAACCATGTTACCATTGAATGGGATCATCCCCCCCGTTCCTACTCCATTTGATCAACATGGAGATCTTTATTTGAGAATGGTCCGTGAGAATATAAATTCCCTCAATGCGTTTGAGCTTGCCGGCTATCTCATGCTTGGATCGAATGGAGAACTTGTGATGCTTTCTGAAAAAGAGAGGATTCAAGTATTGGAAGCGGCAAGAGCAGTTATCCCGAAAGAGAAGCTCTTCATGGCTGGAACAGGATGCCAGTCGACCAGACAAACGATTGAACTGACAAATAAAGCAGCGAAAGTGGGAGCAGATGTTGCCCTGGTACTGAATCCCTCTTATTATAAAAATGCCATGAGCCAGGCTGCCCTGGTGAATCACTATAAACGGGTTGCTGATGCCTCTTCAATACCGGTTATGATATACAATATGCCGGCGAATACCGGGATCGATATGGATGCTGAAACTGTTTCTGAAATATCACGGCACCCCAATATTATCGGGTTAAAGGATTCAGGGGGAAATGTCACAAAGTTGGGGGATATTCACGGGATGTGCGGAGATGGTTTCCGGATCATGGCAGGAGGTGCAGGTTTCTTTCTTCCCGCTCTGACTGTAGGAGCGACCGGAGGGATCCTTGCCCTGGCTAATGTATTGCCCCGGATCTGCATTGACCTGTACAGGATGTTTCTTCAGGGAGAAATGGAACAGGCAAAACAATTGCAGATCAAACTGATCCCGTTGAACAGTGCCCTGACCAGGAAGTGGGGCATTCCGGCTTTGAAGGAGGCAATGGGTATGATAGGGATGTATGGAGGACCGGCAAGAGAACCATTGGTTCCCCTTGATCGGAAACAAAAGGAACAGCTAAAACAATTGCTTCTTGCAACAGGAATACTGAAATCCAATTCTTTATAGAAAATACTATGAAAGATCGTCCTCTGTTAATGATTCCCGGGCCCATTGAATTCGACCCTGATGTCATTCTGGCTATGGGGAAGCCCGGAACCAGTCATGTTGCTCCCGATTTTATTGAACAATTCGGGTCGGCACTGGAAAAAATAAGGGAGGTATGGCTCGCTCCTTCCGGACAGCCATTCATTATGTCCGGATCCGGAACCCTTGCTATGGATATGGCCGGATCAAATCTGCTTGAAGCGGGAGATGCTGCCCTGGTTATCTCAACCGGTTATTTCGGCGAACGGTATGCCGAATTGTTGAAACGTTACGGTGCCAGCGTAACCCTGATCCCTTCTCCTCCGGGGGAAGTGCCGGATGTTGTGGAGGTTGAAAATGAACTTCAGAGAAAAAAATATAAGTTACTGACATTTACCCATGTTGATACATCCACAGCCGTTAAGGTTAATCCTGAACCGATGGGTCAACTGGGCCGAAAATACGGAACCCTTACTATTCTGGATGGTGTATGTTCAGTGGCTGGGGAAGAGATAAGACAGGAGGAGTGGGGCATTGATGTGGTGTTAACTGCCTCACAAAAAGCCATTGGAGTACCTCCCGGACTTGCCCTTCTTGTTGCTTCCCGGCGGGCGATGGAAACATTTCATTCCCGGAGAACACCCGTAGGGAATTATTATGCCGACTGGAATAACTGGTTGCCGATCATGGAAGCCTATGAGGCAAGAAAACCTTCCTATTTTGGCACACCTGCGGTGAGCCTGATATCGGCTCTTCATGTGAGCCTGTCTCAGATCCTGGACGAGGGGATGGAACCCCGTTTCAAGCGTCATACAATAATCGGTTCTGCTTTCCGGGCAGCCTGTAAAGCACTTGCGCTGGACCAGGTACCCCGGCGTGATGCCGTTGCTGCAAATACCCTTTCTGCACCAAAATATCCGGAAGGGATTTCAGGAACAGAATTGCTACCCCAAATAAACAAAGCGGGTGCAATCCTTGCTGGCGGGTTGCATCCGGATATTAAAGACTCCTACTTTCGGGTAGGACATATGGGTGCTATTACCCAAGGAGACCTCCTGGCAACAATAGGAGCCATTGAAACCGGATTGTTAAAATGTGGCTATCAATTCCCTGCAGGTGCTGGCATCACGGCTGCTTTTAAGGAATTGAATTCTGATTGATAAGAGGACTTTGTTATTTCCCCGCCAGGTATTTTACCCCCTCAAGCACCATATCCACGTGATTCGTGCTGATGAATATGTGGGTAGAAACCCTGACTCCCCTGGTTTGATCGCGATCCCTTCCAATAGTCCGGATAACAATGTTGTACTTTTCGCGCAGGTAATTCACGATGGCTTCCGGGTCCACCCCCTCAACGGAAAAGGCAGTCAGCCCAGCACTCAGATAAGGATCCATGGATGTATGCAATCGGACTTTTGGAATGGATCCCAGCCCATCTTTCAGGTGTTTGCCAAGGGTCTTAATCCTCCTCTCAATCCGCTCTCGACCGATACTGTTCTGGAAATTCATCGCTTCACTCAGGGCAAAAAACAGGGGATCAGCACGCTGACCGAGTGTCTCAAACCGTGAAGCAGATTCTGAATTATCCCATCCGGAAGAGGCGATGGTAGGCCAGATCTTGTCCTGTGCCTCTTTTTTTACATACAATACACCGCACCCTGTCGGTGCACCACCCCATTTGTAGGGACTGGAAGCCCACAGGTCGATACCAAGATCATGAACATTTACATTCAACATGCCGAAACCATGTGCACTGTCAGCAGCTACCAGGATGTTCCTGGAATGGGCAAGTTCACTGATCTCCTTCATCGGGAAAATTAATCCGGTAATGAATACCGTGTGACTGATGCTGATTACTCTGGTCCTCTCTGTAATTCGTTTCTCGAATGCTCCAATGATTTCATCCACATTTTTTGGCGGAGCCCCGATCGGAACTTCAATGACCTTTATTCCATGCCTTTTCTCTTTCATCTTCCAGGGGTAATACCCGCCGGGATGTTCCATCGAGGTGATCAGTACCTCGTCTCCCTCCTGCAGATCCAGCCCGCCGGCAATAAGATTCATCCCTTCCGTTGTATTCCTGTTGATGGCAACTTCATCCGGGGAAGCTCCGATGAATTTTGCAAGCTTGTTCCTGACCTCACCTTTAAGAGTAGGTAAAAAATGATACGAATCATAGGGATTGGTTGCCTGAATCTTAAAATATTTCATCAATGCATTGAATACCGGTTCAGGCATGGGACCAAGGGTTCCGTTGTTCATCATGATCAGATTATCCTGGAAAAGGAAGTGTTTGCTGATGGCTTCCCAGTATTTTCCGTCAGGAGATCCATCCTGGAACAAATTGTCGTTCAGGTCAGCAATGTTGGCATAGATCGCCGCATTTAGTTTGTTCAGGGTTACAACAGACAGGGCTGAAACCCCGGCAAAATACTCAAGAAATTTTCTTCTGTTCATGATTTGGATTATTGGTTAATGAACAATCTGATTTTTCGATTCAGGAAAGTCAATAGATCCTTTAACCGCAGCATCATTCATTCTGATGGATGAATACCGGATAAACATACGACCTCTTTCCGTGTGTAATGATAGAATAAAAATATAGAATAAAACTGCACGTGTCAAGAAATCAACCCATTATTTGACCGATGTGGAGAGGATTTCAATGCATCATTTGAAGTCAGGGAGGGTTAACAACAGCAATCATCAGGTGGATGAAATCAGTTTTTGTGCACCAATCATTCATCGTATAGCCAGTCCCAGTTGATTTTGAGCAAGGTTTCAAGCCTGAAAGCGGTAGGCCATGCAACAAGCCAGTCGTTGATTATTCCCGGGTTTTTCAGAAATTCCTGAACAGGCACCAAACAGGATGACAAGTTGAAGAAGAAACAAAATCAGAGAATTTTTTCCGAGCAAGGTTTAATAATGTTCAACACCTTTTATTGTATCCGTCTGTCAATTCGGTTCAATTCCTGCTGAATGGTTAAGATATCTTCCAGTACGCCAAACGCTGTATCATATAGGGTAGGGGATTCCTGAACAATGAGCACTGGACTCATAAGATCCGTTTCAATTTTCAGGCAAGCACCGGATCCGCCAATGGTTGCAAAAGTATCGGAAATTGGAATCTCCTCCGGTCTGACACGGGTGTATATCTTGTTATTTTCATGCCATGCTTTACAAATCAATTTAATGCAATTTCCTGATCTTAGTGCATCATTTACCCTGCCTGGTGTAATATCTGAAATACCTTTTCTCTCCACATCATAGGGCGTGATTTCAGCCTGCATTAAGGCATTTGCCAGAGCTGCGATTTTTGCTGCACTATCCCAACCTTCAATATCGTGTTCAGGATCGGCTTCTGCAAATCCTGCTTTTTGAGCAAATTTCAGTGCTTCATGAAAAGTACCTCCCTTTTGCATTCGCGAAAGGATGTAATTGGTTGTGGAGTTGAGTATCCCGGACATTTCCGTAATGGACGCCCCTTTTAAGGAGTGTTGAGCAAGGTTGAAAACCGGTGTTCCATCCATAACAGTTGATTCATGGAGAAATTGAACATGCAGTTTCCTGGCCAGCTTCATCAGGTCATGATATGCAAATGCCACCGGACCTTTATTGGCGGTAACAACATGCTTCCCGCGTTTCAAGGCTTGTTTGATATAGGAAATTGCCGGTTCTCCCTTATCAGCAATGGAAAGAGTTGAAAGTTCAAGCAGCAGATCATAATCGAGATGCTGAATGGCCCGCATTAAGGGGTGATCGGTTTGCTGTGGATTATGGTTGCTGAAGTGCCCTTCATCTCTGATTTGTTGTATCGCATTAGGGAGATCAATTCCTGATGGATCTGTCAGAGCCCCCCTGGTTTTTGTATAGATTCCTGTGATGCAGAGATCCAATGCAGCCAGAGCTGGATATTTCCTTTTCTCAATGACTATCTCGGCGATCTTCTGGCCAACGTTGCCGAATCCTATGACCAGGGCTTTCATAAATCAGTTTCAGTGTTATTTTTTTGCAATATCTTCCAGGGCCTCCAGCAGCCGTTCCACCTCTTCGATGGTATTGTAAAGAGAAATCCCGACCCTGACCAGGCCCCCCTTTTCCAGCAATCCCAGGACTTCAACCGGACGGATGGCATAAAAGTGTTTGTCCCACGCCAGGATCCCTTTCTCATCGAGCAGCCGACACACTTCCGGTGGTTTTTTCCCATCGACAGTAAAGGATATTGTTGGAGCCCTGGGTGTATTTTCGATGGAGGGACCATACAGGGTGATGCCATCGATCTTCTCCAAACCATAGAATACCCTTTTCGCCAGTTCGTGCTCGTATGCGGCAATGGCTTCCATTCCGGCAACAAGTTTTGATCGGAGCTCGGTGCCCTCGCCAAAGGTTGATATATAGTCAATGGCACCTTTTACCCCGGCTATGGCTGCGTGGTTGAGTGTCCCGGTTTCAATTTTGAACGGTGCTTCCTGGTGCTGGGTTCGCAGTCTGTCTGTTGGCAATTGATCCAACAAGCCCTCCCTGGAATACAAAATTCCCACATGGGGCCCATAAAATTTGTATACCGAACAGAGCATGAAATCCAGGTCCAGTGCCTGAACATCGATGGGGAAGTGCGGGACGAAGTGTACTGCGTCCGCAAGCAACCAGGCACCTGCCTTTTTCGTCAGGTGTCGTACCCGTTCGATTTGGTTTACTGTTCCCAGTGCATTGGATGCCAGTCCGATGGCAACCAATCGTGTACGATTGTTAATCTTTTGTTCCAGATCCCCATAGTCGAGTTTTCCATCCTCTTTCAGCCGGATCTCTTTAACAACGATTCCCAGCTCCTCCAGGCTTAGCCAGGGTCCCCGGTTCGCCTCATGGTCCAGCTGTGTGATCAGGATCTCATCCCCGGGATCAAGGACCCTTCCAATCGCCTTGCTGAGGGAGTAGGCTAATGTGGTCATATTTGCACCGAAGGATATGGTCTGGGATCCTTCTGCATTGAAAAAGATGGCGGCCTCCTTCCTCGTTTCCTGAATGATTCTGTCCGATTCAATCGTGGTGATAAAGTATCCATGGGCATTGGCATTGCAGGTTTCATAATAGCGGTTCATGGCATCCATTACATGCCTGGGGACTTGTGTGCCTCCCGGCCCGTCAAAATAAGCCAGGGGAAACCCGTTGACCTCTCTCTTAAGGGACGGAAAATCTGATCGCCGTTGAATAATGTGCCGGTACTTTTCCTGGAAGGTATACATGAACAGGTGAGTTAATAACAGAAAATAATCCTTTCGAATGCTAAATTTAAAGAAATAATCTGATTGGCATTCCGAAGTATCAGGAAAAGTGGTAGGCCAACAGATAAACTTCAGAATTCACGATTCTCTTTGTGCTATTTTTAAAATTCACAATCCGCTGGGATAACGTATTAACGTATAACATATAACAGATCCCGCTTGCCGGTCCGGCAGGCTCTCTCTAATCAGTCACTGCCTTCGGCCTGGAACCTTTAATCCCCAGCTGCCTACTGTCTACTGCTAACTTTTTTGTTTAACTCTGTACTCTGAACTCTGTACACTGAACTTGATTAATCATTCATACCGTACTGCATCTGCCGGATTGATCCTCGCTGCCCGCAGGGTATGCAGGCTGATGGTGAGGAAGGCAATAACCAGCGCAATCAACCCGGACAGGATAAAGATCATGGGCTTAATGTTGGTCCGGAACACGAAATCCTGAAGCCAGTCTTTCATAAAATAGATGGCTGCCGGAACAGCAATAACAATTGAAATGGCAATAAGGATGAGGAATTCTTTTGAGAACAGGGCGACAATGGTCCCTTCACCGGCACCCATCACTTTCCGGACACCCACTTCGCGCGTCCGCTGGTCAACGGTATAGGAAGCCAGTCCGAATAATCCCAGGCAGGCGATAAGGACTGTCAAAACAGAGAAGAGCGTGAAAATAACACCGCGTCGCTCATCTGCTTTGAATTGATCATTAAAATCATCTTCAAGCCAGGTGTACTCGAACGGGTGGTCGGGGTACAATGCATTCCATTTCTCTTCCAAGAGCCGGAGTGTTCCGGGAATATCCTCATCACGCAATTTGGCATAGACCAGGAAGTTATTTAAGCGATATAAGAGGAGGTATGATTCAATTTCGTTGTATAATCCTTTCTGGTGATAATCCTTCATTAAACCCACAACTCGCATAACATGAACAGAATCTCCGGTAAACTGGAACTTTTTGCCGATGGGCTTGTCCCAATTCATTCGCTTTGCAAGCGTTTCATTAATGATCACACCTAAAAGGGTATCCGCCGGAACATCTTCGCTGAAATCACGGCCTTCCAGTATGGTAATACCCATGGTTTCAATGAAATCATGGTCACAGGCACTCATGTTAATGCCCCGTTCCTTCATTCCTTCCGGTGTTTCCACCAGCATGAGGTTCTTCCCGGATCCTGCACCTACCGGGGCATTGGTCCCTCCAACACTCAACACGTTCGGTATTGTCCGGAATGACTGTTTCAGCACGATCGACTGGCGGACCATATCACGTTCAGTCAGGATCATTCGAATTACATTCTCCTTATCAAAACCCACATCTTTGTTTTTCATGTATTTCAACTGATCATAGACTCCCCACGTGCTGATGATCATGAAGAGCGATATGGCAAATTGTACCACGACCAATACTTTTCTGAGTGAGAACCGAGAATAACCGGTCCCGATCGTCCCTTTCATGATGATCACCGGGTTGAACCGTGAAAGGTAGAAAGCAGGGTAACTGCCACCAAATAGTCCAACAAAGATTATGATACCAAGAAAGCTGATAAGCACATATGGATTTGCCAGGAAATCAAGAGGTATAAATTTGCCCGCCAGTGTATTAAACCTGGAAAGAAACAGAAATACAAGAATGACGCTGAGCACAAAGGATACAAGGGCTAAAACGGTTGATTCGGTCAGGAACTGTCCGATCAGCAATCCCCGGTTCGATCCGACAACTTTTCGTAAACACACTTCCCGGGCCCGCTTCGATGACCGGGCAGTAGCCAGGTTCATGTAGTTGATGCTGGCAATGATCAGCATAAAAATTCCAACAATGCCAAAAATATACAAGAAGGTTATATCCCCCGTCTGTTCCGATTCTCCTCCTCCAGCAGAATGCAAATGGATGTCAGTTATGGGTTGAAGGATGTATTCAATGTTTATCCCGATCTGCTTAAACTCCGACATGTATTCTTCATAATACGCCCGGAGCTTTTCCTGCAATTCCAGGTAATCCTTGTTCTCCTGCAGAAGGATATAGGTTGCAACTCCAAAGCTGCCCCAGTTGTTTCCAAAATCAACCGGTAACGTGTTCCTTGATATCAGGGCATCAAAGCGCAAATGGGAATTTCGCGGAACATCCTTCATAACTCCTGTAATCTCATAACTGTCCCCACGTTCAATTTCAATCGATTGTCCCATGGGATCCTCGTCTCCAAAATACCGCCGGGCAAAGGTTTCTGTTACAACAATCGTATTTGGCTCGACCAGTGCAGTGGCAGGATCCCCTTTAAACAGGTTGTAGGTAAAGACACTAAAAACAGCGGAATCCCCAAAGTAGACATCATCTTCATAGAACTCGGTTTCATTGTGCTTGAAAAGGGTTCTGCCTGCCCCAATAAACCGCACTGCATCAATCACTTCCGGATAATCGGCTTTCACCTGTGGCGCGAAAGGCACCTGGGCAACAACCCAGGTGAATTCGTCATCCGTTTCGGTGATGTGGGAAATGACACGGTAAATCCGATCCCCTTTTTCATGGTATCTATCGAAACTGAGTTCATCCACAATATAGAGCAGAATAAAAATGGAACTGGTAATCCCAATGGTAAGACCGAGAATATTAATCAGGCTATAGGAGAAATCTTTGCGGATAACCCGCAGGGCAATTTTGAGGAGGTTTTGGAACATTATTCAATAGTTTAAGATTCAACGAATGGTTTAGCTTCCCAGGGATTCGATACTGAGGAGAGCATGAAAAACAATCCCTTTGTCATAGCAGTAATTCAATATAAACCAATTTACGATTTTAAATCTATACACATTCTTAATCAACGTCAAAGGTTTTACGTTAAAAACTGTTAAAACAGCAAGAAAACTTTTACTGTGTTATTGCTTTTGGCTCGTTTTGTGTTGCTCTTTCGTTAATCGGGGACTGTATAGATATGACTCGAACGATTGGGTATAGTTACAGAAAAAATTTGTATTGAATAATTGGCATCATTATTGAATATTCATTGGTTAAATTGTAACTTCACCAGCAAATTAAGTAGATCATGAAAAGATACGTATTGATTATTTTAGTGGCATGCATTGGTAAGGTTTCGCTTGCACAAAGTGAGGAAACGAAAACAGGAGCCTATGAAAGGACGGAACTGAATGCGACGGATATTGCCAATCTGAATGCAGCAAATCCCAGTGCAGTTGGGTTTGATGACCGGTACGAAGGAGTGAAAGGCACACCACTCATGTTTGAGGACTGGATTACGGGAGACCTGTTTCTCACGAATAAAACATGGATAAAAAACCTGAAAATCAACCTGAACCTGTACGAAAAAAGCATCTATTATCTTTCACCCGCGAATGACCAAACGCTGGCAGTTTCCAATGATAAGGTTGACGAGATCCATGTTTTTCTTGATGGGAATGCATTGATTTTCAGAAAGTTTTTGCCCGATCAGTTCGATAAAAAAATCGACCCGGATCAATTCTTTGAACTGCTTGCTCAGGGAGAGTATACCTTTTTGAAGCTTTCAAAAAAGCTATTCAAAGAAGCTGATTATCAGGGAGCCTACAGTGCCGACCGGAGGTATGATGAATTTGTACTCAGCACAAGCTATTACCTGACGAACAACAACGGGCTGTTTGAAAAGATTAAACTGACAGAGAAAGCCCTTTGCAAGCTTTTCCCGGACCAGAAGAGCCGGATTAAGGAAATTGTGAAAAACACCGGCCTCTCCGAGGGAGAAGAGATGGTGCTGGCGGTTTTGAAGGAATTATAAGGATGAATGCCTTTGAATTAGGCGAAAGCTAAGGCTCAGGCATTATCCTTCTAAAACCATCTTCTCTGCCGGACACCTCCATTCACCTTGTTGGCATCGAATGTCCACACACCGCGTCCATGTGTTCCGATAACGATCATGTTATCCCGGGAGTGAATCCTCAGGTCGTGCACATAGGCTGAAGGAAGATTCCCCAGAACTTCCCATGTTTCTCCTCCATTCTTGGTTGCATAAACGCCGATATCGGTTCCAACATACAGGATATTGCGGTTAATGGGATCTTCACGGATAACATTCACCGGTCCGAGCGGAATATTTCCTGAAATATCCTGCCACGTCTTACCGAAATCGATTGATTTCCAGATATAAACGCCAAACTCATCATCCCGCTTCCCGTTTTGGGTGAGGTAAACGGTCCCCAGGTCAAATGCGGAAGCTACCACCCGGGAGACCCACTTGTTGGGCACCAATCCGGCCGTTATCTCATTCCATGTTTTTCCGCCGTCTTTTGTAACATGGGCCCTTCCATCATCGGTTCCCACATAGATGAGGCCGTATTTAACGGGTGATTCGGAGATGGTAAAGAGGGTCTGATAGGGGATGTCTCCCATTTTTTCTTTGTTATTGTAGGTCAGGTCCGGGCTGATCCGCTGCCAGGTACCTCCCCGGTCCAGGGAACGGAAAAGATATTGCATTCCATGATAGACAATATCCGGATTATGGGGAGAGAGGATAAAGGGCGCGACCCATTGTCCTCTGAGCGGCGGCTCATTATCATACATCCTGGGCAGGATGATTTTGTTGGTCCCCGTGCCCATATCACTCCTGGAGAGGGTACCATAGAATCCTGCAGAGTATACGATATCGGGATTGGTGGGATCAATGGCATGACTGCTCCCCTCACCACCGGGAGCTCCTTCAAACTCAACAGCAGGAACGTTATCCCTTCCCCGCCCCAGATCGACTAAACCCCGGTAGCTTCCATGATCCTGGACAGATCCATATACATAGAACGGGTCGGACATGTCGTAAGCAATGTTAAAGAATTGAACCAGTGGGAGCCTGTCAGTGAATGATCGCCAGGTTAGTCCACGGTCATAGGAGACCACTATGCCTCCATCATTGGTATTGACCAGGTAATCGGAATTATCGGGATCGATCCACAAACCGTGATGATCGCCATGCATACCACGCAGACGCCTGAACGTTTTCCCACCATCATTGGATACATTTAACGCCAATCCCATGGTATAGATCGTGTTCTCATCATTCGGGTCAACCCGGATCTGACCAAAAACCCATCCGTAGGTTGCCGAGTGCCTCTCCATGTAGGTTTTCATCTCTTCAGTCAATCCGCTAACCTGGACCCAGGATTCACCCCGGTTATCAGTACGGAAGACAGTTGCTCCCTTGATGACTCCGCCGGCAGGCCTGCCATAGGAATCTGTGGTTTCCTCGTCATACTGCCGCGCCATTTCATAATTATCCACGAAAGCGTATAAAACGTCCGGGTTTGAACGGGCAATGTCAATACCAATTCTACCCCTGTATTTTGCTTCGGGCAAGCCGGAATTGATCTTAGTCCAGTTTTTTCCACCATCCATTGTCTTCCATACTCCGCTGTTGGAATACCCGTCCCACACCCTGGGATCATTCCACTTCATGCGGATGCGCTGCCATGTAGTGGCATATAGAATCTGGCTGTCGGTCGGATCCATTACCAGGTCATTTGCCCCGGTCAGGTCATCCGCATAGAGGACCTTCTCCCAACTCTGCCCTCCGTTTACTGTTTTATATACACCACGCTCCTTATTTTTGGTCCATTCATGGCCGGATGCAGCCA
>CAZTES010000085.1:0-12592 GCA_964612275.1 uncultured Rikenellaceae bacterium | reverse complement strand
TCGAAATGTTGCAGAAGATCTTCAAGAATCGTCAGTTTGATCCGGTAATTCTGTATCAGAGCTTCCACAACCTCTCTGTTAGAAATATTATCCTTTAAATCTTTCTTTAGCTCGTTTTGTATTGAATCGATGGCTTGAAAATCACGGATCAGTTCATTCTCAAGCCCGGGGTATTCGGTCAGGTAATCCTTCACATCCTGGAATTTCAATTGAAGCTGGGAAGTATAGTAAATTTCAGCTTCCTGAAGTTCCGGGATCATGATCTCATTGCGGTTGGCAAACTTAAACCTGGAGAACGGACCATACGGCTGAAAAAGGTATTCGGCAATGAGCAGGGAGAGAATGAACACGATCCCTGCTGCAGCGCCCCTCCATCCAATGACCCTCCAGTTTACCGGTTTTTCTTCTTTAACCTTCCTTGCCGGCCTGATCTTATGCCAGATCCCGGGATCCGGTTCATTAACATCAAACTGCTCGCGGTTTTCCCGCAGGAATTTTTCCAGCTTTTCTTCTTTCATGCTTCTGCATTTAATAGTTCCTTCAATTTTGCTTTTGCCCGGTGAAGCTGAGTTTTTGAGGTGGATTCGGTTATCCCCATGATGTGTGATATCTCACCGTGATCATACCCTTCGAGTAAATAGAGGCTGAAAACTACCCGGTATCCATCCGGGAGCTTTTCCAATGCCTTCAGTATTCTCTTAACATCCAACTCATTATCCTTAAATTGCACCTCTTCCTGATCATAGCAGGTCAAATCATCTACCGTTGATATTTCAGGATTTCTTCGTTTCAGGTTGTTGATACAACGGTTCACCATAATTTTTTTTAACCAGGCACCAAAGGTTGCTTCGTACCGGAACGTATCAAGTTTCAGGAATGCTTCCGTAAATGATTCCTGAAGCATATCTTCGGCATCCTCCCGGTTGTTCATCATGCGCATGCATACATTATACATCGCTTTTGAGTAAAGCTGGTAGAGCTTGTACTGGGCACGGGAATCACCCGTTTTGCTTGCCTCAATGATCTTTTTGTGTATGTCCAGCTGAAACTCTTCCAACCTATTCTTCTTTTCGTTATTAATGACAATTCATTTTCCCCGGAGTTGCATGGTGAACCCTTTTTTTTGTTAACATACTGCTCAGGGTGTATAGGATCAGGAACAGTGCCAGAAAATCGCTGATCCGTCCGATGTAATCACCATACTGCACATAAAAGGTTTGTTCACGATTCAAATTGAGGGTCGATTGGATAGCATCCACGGTCCACCAATCCGTTGACTGAATGATTTCCCCTTTTTGATTGATGAAACAGGAGATGCCGGTATTCGCCGAACGGGCTATACTTCTGCGGGTTTCAATGGCTCTTAATCCGGAATAGGCACAATGCCGGCGGTATCCGGCACGGTTAACCCACCAGCCATCGTTGGTAAGAACAAACATCAGGTTGGCTCCGTTTCTGACAAAACCATTGTAGAACTCGCCGAAATCGGATTCGTAACAGATAGCAGTACCGACCCGTATCCCGGTTGAAGGATTATTCAGCGTGGTCCGTTCTGCCTGCGTTCCAAAACTGCCCGATATTCCCCCAAGATCAATGATGAACCGCTCCATGAAACCGAATACCGCAGGATAGGGGACCTTTTCAATACCGCTTACCAGCATCGATTTGTGGTAAAATTGAATATCCCGTGTGTGGCCAACCTGAATGGCAGAATTGAATACCTCATAATAAGCAGCGGTGTCACTGAATCGCCTGGCCGTGGATGGAAGCGTTTCATCCGCCTCGCATCGTCTGAAAGAAATAATCCCGGTGATAAACCGGACTCCCGGAAACGGCCTGATGAAATCCTTGATTCGTTTGATGCTGCGGTTTTCGTTGGTGGAATCCAACCAGATGCTGTTGTCTATTGCCGTTTCGGGACCGACAATGTAATCGGTCTCGCCGTCGGTCAGGGAATCGGCAAGAGACAATAACAGGGTGAGCTGCTCCTCATTCGAACGGGTGTCAAACTTCTCACTGTAGGGATCAATGTTTGGCTGAAGGATTACAATCGATTGAGGATCTGTTTTCTCCCGGTAGGAATAAAAACGATAGAATGAAAAAAGAATTGGCAGAAACACAACCAGCAAAATAATAACGGCTTGTATGTTTATTACTGGTTTTCTGGGTCCTGTTTTCAGATCCTTCAAAAAAAGAAACAGAAGAACATTGATTACCAGAAGCCAAATCGTTCCTCCAAGAATCCCGGTATATTCGTACCACTGAATGAACCGGATCTCGTACGCCAGCCCGTTCCCCAGGTTCAACCAGGGAAAATTGAGCTCACAATTCAGGAAAAGGTGTTCGAAAGCAATCCAGTAAACAATAAAACTGATGTAACCGATGCGATTGCCAAATTGACGGTGCGTAATGTGGAAAAGCCAGAATGTGAAAGACATAAGGAAACTATTGGCTATAATGGTAGCCATAGCTCCGATGAGCGTAGCATGATAGATCCAGTAAACCGAAATGGTGTTCCAGAGAAGAAAGGCAATGGATGAATAACGAAAAACAATGCGGGAATTGACCGTTGACCTGTTGTCATACAGAAAATGCTCAACAAACAGCAGGGGGATGAAACCGAAAAAAAGAACCAACCCGGAAAACCAGCTGAACCATCCAAGGCTCAGCAGCAAACTGCTCGAAATGGAATACAATAGTAATTTGTCTTGCTTCATTTGATCCGGATTGCATTCGATGGATTCAATCCTTGTCATATTTCACCGTTACCAGTTTCTGCTTGTTGACCAGGTATACGCCGATAAGAATGATCGCAACCCAGAGAAACTGGTTAAACGTGATCTTCTCCCCATCAAAAATTCCCCAGAAGATAGCAAAAATGGGGGTGATGTAGGTGACTGAAGTGGCAAATATTGTCGTAGTGTATTTGATCAGCATGTTAAAAACAGCAATGGCTATGGCAGAACTGAACAGCGCAAGGATGGCAATAAAACCGAGATTTTGCAGGTAATCGGGCGTTGATAGGGCATGCGAGAAATCGGTAAAAAGGAGAGAAAGACCGGCAAAAGGACCGACCAGGAAAAATCCGAGGCTGGCGATGGTTACCCCGTCCATATCTTCAAGCTTGTATTTTATCTCATTCACACTGATGCCGTAACAAAGAGTCGCTACTACAATGAAGATTGCATACCAGTTAGCCTGGTACAACATTTCGCCGGACCCCCTGTAAACCAGCCCGATAGCTCCGATTAAACCAAGGAAAATACCAACAATGTTTATCAGCTTTACCTGGCTCCTGTACAGGATCAAACCGATGAGCAGTGTAAACAAGGGAGTCAGGGAATTGAGGATCCCTGCTATGGCACTGTCAATCTGGGTTTGTGCCTTGGTAAACAGGAATGCTGGCAATCCGTTTCCAATAAAACCGACAATGAGTAGCGATTTCAGGTTCTGTCTGTTGATCCTCCTCAGCTTTGGAATAGAAACAGGAAGCAAAAACAGACAGGCAAAAAGAAGCCTGAAGGCTCCAACCTGATGATACGTATACGATTCAAGACCCTTCTTCATTAATATGAAAGAAGCTCCCCAAATGAAAGAGAGGAAAATAAGAATAACCCATTGCCACGACTTCTTCGAAAGATCCATGTGGAAAAATTTCGATAAAGATAGCTATTAATTATAGCTTCCATTTTTGCGGTTCCATTAAAATTTATAAATTGATCCTTGTTGGATTGCTTATGTTATCTTGTACCGGAAAATAACATGCACGTGAGAACGCATGTAACGATTAATTATGCGCTACCTGCCATCCCCTGACGGTAAGCATGGAAGGAAGGGCTGGTCAATTCATAAATTTTTAACTATTTTATTTTCAGATAATTAATAAATTTATTGCAAATGAAACACTACAAGATCTACTTGGGGGGAGACTTTATAACCACCGGCCAGGAACTTCCGGTGAAAAATCCCTATTCGGGTGAGGTTTTTGCCACAACCTTCCTGGCGTCTGCCGGGGAACTGGAAAAAGCCATTCAGAAGGCTGAATCAGCCCGTGCCCTGCTCGCCGAAATGCCCTCTTATCAGGTCAGCGAAGCACTCTTTCAGGTTTCCGGAATGATAAAAAAGGACAGGGAGGAATTGGCGAAAGTGCTTGCCATGGAATCGGGCAAACCGATGAAGTATGCCCTGGGGGAAATTGACAGGGCAGCACAGACATTTCTTGTCGCAGCAGAGGAGAGCAAAAGGATCCCGGGGGAATACCTTTCCCTTGACTGGACCCCGGCAGGGGAAGGCAAAGAGGCATGGGTAAAATATTTTCCCCTTGGCCTCATTGCGGGCATTGCCCCGTTTAACTTCCCGATAAATCTTGCAGTGCATAAAATTGCCCCGGCACTGGCTTCAGGAAATCCGATCATCCTTAAGCCCGCCCGCTCAACCCCGCTATCGGTACTAGAACTGGCACGGATCATCGATCAGACATCCTTTCCGAAAGGGGCACTTTCCATCCTCCCGATGGACCGTGAGTCGGGGAACCAGCTGGTTACGGACAACCGGTTTAAGATGCTCACATTTACCGGCTCCCCCGAAGTGGGGTGGAAGATGAAAAAGGATGCAGGCAAAAAGAAGGTCGTCCTTGAACTGGGAGGGAATGCCGGGGTGATCGTTGCTCAATCAGCCAATGTCGAGAAAGCGGTTGAACGATGCCTTATCGGTGGCTTTGCTTACTCCGGACAGGTCTGTATCCATGTGCAGCGAATTTATGTTCATGAATCCATCTTTAACGTTTTTGCTGAGAACTTCGTTCAACGGGTCGGGCAACTGAAAGTGGGAAACCCCCTCGATCCTTCGACGGACATCTCTGTAATGATCGATGAGGAGAATGCACAACGGGTCAGTGAATGGGTCGGGGAAGCCGTGAAAGCGGGTGTGAAAATCCTGACCGGAGGGGAAAAAGAAGGCGCATACTTTCAGCCTACAGTACTGACCGGTACCAAAAATGAGATGAAGGTTTGCTCACTCGAGATTTTTGGCCCTGTGGTTACCCTTGAACCGTATGCCTCTTTCCAACAGGCCCTGAATGAAGTGAATAACTCCAGGTACGGACTGCAGGCAGGCGTGTTTACCGGTTCACTCACCGAAATGAACCTGGCATTTAACCACCTTCAGGTTGGGGGAGTGATCATTAACGATGTTCCGACGTTCCGCGTGGACCATATGCCCTATGGCGGCATAAAGGATTCCGGTCTCGGCAGGGAGGGCGTAAAATATGCTATCCATGAAATGCTCGAACCCCGACTGCTGGTCAAAGATAAAATATGATAGGTCCTGCCATGCGCTTATCATTTAATGTGGTATGGCAATTGTCATACGATGGTAACTAGATGGTTGTTCGATTGTTATACTGGAGACTGTGGACTGCAGACTGCAGACTGCGGACTTTTTCCCCGTAACCCGCAACTCATACCCCAAACACCCGTTTCCTCAAAAAAAAATACACTTTGGCTTGTTATTTGATACCAATCATTATCTTTACGCAATTTTTATCATCTCATTGCACCATTTGGTCAATAGTGAGGGGTTGGAAGAAGGAAATAATTTGTAAAAGCAAGGAAACATGGATTTCAGTTTGTTGATGAAAGGGATACTGATCGGTTGTATCGTCTCTATCCCGCTTGGACCAATGGGGCTTTTGGCTGTTCAACGTACATTGAATAGAGGCAGGGCATCAGGATTCTACTCGGGTATGGGAATTGCCACTGCCGATGCGATATTTGCTCTGGTTGCAGCCATTGGATTAACCTTTATCATTAATTTCTTAAATGAACAAAAACTATATTTCCAGGTATTAGGGGGTATTATCGTGCTGCTTGTCGGAATAAAAATATTTTCTGCAAACCCGATCAAACAGCTGAGGGCTTTCCGGCTTAAACGGGTAAACCCGCTTGAAGATTTTCTATCCATTCTCCTTCTGGCTCTTTCCAATCCATTGACTGTACTGATGTTTGTAGCCGTATTTGCAGGATTGAAACTTGGGGGTGACCTGACCAGCTTCTGGGGTGCACTCTTTGTCGTTTCAGGAATATTCATGGGCGCAACATTCTCCTGGTTATTTGTCAGTTCAATCCTTACGCACTATAGAAAGAAATTCCGGTTAAGAGCAATTTTCTGGTTCAATAAATTTGCCGGTGGTGCCATTTTTATCATTGGACTGGCTACTATTTTTAGCCTTTTCATCACTCAGTAATAATCCATGCCATAACGTCTGTCTTATTTTTTTAATTCCTGTTTTATAATAGGAAATAATCCTTTTTTCCCCTGTATTAATTACTAATTTTATAAGCCTGTTATTTGTCAGGTATAATAATAAATTGCTGTAAGATGAAACATTCGATTCATTACCTGCGTTACTGTGCCCTTTTTATTCTGGGTTGTGCTATTGGATCCTGCCAGGTCAGTGAAGAGCAACTCGATAAAAAAGCGCAGAAGATTCATGAAAAAGTATTTACCGTCGACACCCACTGTGATACGCCAATGAGGCTATTACGATCGGATTATAATCCGGGAGTGAGAAATGATCCCCGCGAGGGAGGAGGGAAAGTGGATTTTGTCAGGATGAAAGAGGGGGGATTGGATGCGATCTTTTTTGCTGTTTTTATTGGTCAGGGGGAGAGAACACCTGAAGGGAATGAGCGGGCAAAAAATATGGCACTTTCCGTGTTTGAAGAGATAGAAAAAACCCTGAACGAACATTCCGATCTGGCTGTACTGGCATTGGATCCCGACGATGGATATGAAATTGAAAAAATGGGGAAAAGAGCAATCTATCTTGGAATAGAAAATGGCTATCCGGTGGGCAACGATCTCAGCCTGATTGAAAAATATTATGATCTCGGAGCACGCTACATCACCCTTTGCCATACGAGCAACAATGACATTTGTGATTCCTCAACAGACCGTCAGGGGCCGGAGTATGGCGGATTGAGCGATTTTGGCAGAAAGGTGATACAGGAGATGAACCGGTTGGGAATGATCATCGATGTGAGCCATATATCCGATGGTTCCTTTTACGATGTGATCGAGCTATCCACTGTACCTGTTATCGCCTCTCATTCCTGTGCCAGGGCAATCTGTGATAACCCCAGGAACCTGGATGATGAGATGCTGAAAAAGCTGGCAGCGAATGGCGGAGTGATCCAGATGTGTATTCTGAGTTCCTATGTGAAAGAGCCCGAACCCTATCCGGAACGAGATTCTGCCTTTGCTGCCCTGAGGGATAAGTATAGAAACTATGCCGATCTGTCAGAGGAGGAGATGGATAATGCCCGGTCGGAATGGTATGCGGTGGAAAGAGAATTCCCCCAGAAACTGGCAACGGTATCGGATGTGGTGGATCACATTGATCATATTGTTGAAGTTGCCGGAATAGACCACGTGGGAATTGGTACCGATTTCGATGGGGGAGGGGGAGTGGAAGATTGCTTCGATGTGAGCCAAATGGGCAATATTACACGTGAATTGGTAAAAAGGGGCTACCGTCCGAAAGAGATTGAAAAAATATGGGGCGGCAATTTTATGCGCGTTTTCAGGGAAGTGCAAACCCTGGGTGAGAAGAATTCGTAAAACCAGGACATCAGTCACCAAAACTGATGCCAACCCCCCGGGCTGTCTTTACCAGGGCTGAATCCGTTTGAACCAGCTTTTCCTGCGCGATGGCTTCAGTCAGGGGGACGGAAACAATATCCGGATGCCTGTAGGCAACCATCTCTCCGAATCTCTTTTCCATTACCATCTCAAATGCTTTTACGCCAAATTCAGTTGCCAGGATCCGGTCGTAGGCGATGGGTATACCCCCTCTTTGCAGGTGACCAAGGATCGTTTCACGCATTTCCGCTTCAAATCCAAGGCTCTGAATTTCATGCTTCAGCCGCACAGCTACACCCCCCAGTTTGAAGTTTTCATACCCGACTTCATCGTTCTGCTCACCGGTAAGATCCCCACCAATGGGCTTCGCTCCTTCAGCAATTACAATATTGGCAAATCCCTTCCCCCTGGAAAACCGGGACTCAAGCCGTTCAACAACCTTCTTTACATCATAGGGTATTTCAGGAATCAAACATACCTCTGCCCCCCCTGCAATGGCTGCACTGAGAGCTATCCATCCGGCATTCCTTCCCATGACCTCCAGGATCAGAACACGGTTATGACTTGCTGCCGTGGTGACCAGCTTGTCAACCGCTTCGGTGGCAATCTGAACAGCTGTCTGGTAGCCGAATGTGAAATCGGTCGTACGCAGATCGTTATCAATGGTCTTTGGCACACCGATAATGTTAAGCCCCTTCTCAAACAGTTTCTGCGATATTTTCTGAGACCCATCACCACCAACATTGATCACAGCATCCACACCAATATACTTCAATTTCCTGATCATCTCATCCGACCGGTCCACATAGTCCCATGTCCCGTCGTTGTTCTTTACTGGCCAGGCAAACGGACCGCCTTTGTTGGTAGTACCAATGATTGTTCCTCCCCTGACGTGGATCCCCGATACCATTTTTTCGTCAAGAATGACCACTTCAGTCGGTTCTTTCAGCAAACCATTAAACGATTGAATGCTGCCGATCACTTCCCAGTCCTTTTCCTGTGAAGCTCGTTTGACAATCGCGCGGATGACTGCATTCAGACCAGGGCAATCACCCCCACCGGTGGCTACTAATACCCTGTTCATATCAATCCTTTACCCGTTGGAATTTTAATGATTTCAACAGCCAGTCTGGCAACGTTTTCGCAGGATCCCTCTTCTTAAGATTAAGATACCACCCAATCTTTTTGAATATTGGTATTTTATGGGTTTCAACAAATTCGATCAGTGTCCCGTCAGGATCCTCAATGTATGAAAAATGACCGGCTGCTTCTCCCATATCAAAGCTGTTCCCTTTGAAGTTCTCGAAACTGTCCACGGTAAACGCAAATCCTTTCTCTTTACATCCTTCTTTTAATCGCTCCATCCCATGAATATCATAACAGAGATGAATAAATCCCAGATCACCCCAGAACCGGTCTTTGAATATCTTTTCCGGTTTCCGGTCGATACTGCAGATCAACTCAATCTGGCTGTTCCCGAAAAGCTTACTGAAGCCACCCATCCTGCTCTTGCTGTGTTTAAGCAATACACGCCTGATTTTAGCATCGCCTCCGGAGATGCCGGATAAATCATCAAACACGGCTGTCTCATCATAAATGACCTCATCATAACCCAGGATATCTGAATAAACGATGCGGGCTTTTTCAATATCCGTAACACCGATTATGGCTCCGCTGGATGCTCCCGTTGGTTTATTCTCTTTCCTAAACCAGTCAGAACCTTTTTCAAATTGAAATAAATTCCCGTGGGGATCCCTGACAAAGAAATGTTTCTTCCCGCCTGGATTCGTTCTGATACCACCCACAAGGTTCAGGTTATTGGTTTGAAATAGCTGGTAGGTTTTGCCTACATCCTTGCATTTCATCTTTGCTGCAAAAATCCCAAGATCTCCCAGCTGGATATCATGTACCGGTGGTTGCGGTTCTCTCTCTGTGTATTGCCAGATTTCAAATCCACCACCTCCCTGTAAATTGAGGGTTAATGCCGCATGCCGGCTCACCGGTTTTCCACCCGTGTACTGCATCATCAAATCTGCCACCGCATTCTCTTCGAAGATCCGGACATCCATTCCGAAGTTTTTGCGATACCATTTCCATGCTTCATGAACATTGTTTACACCAATGCCAATCTGCTGTATACCACTGATAATAAATCCTTGCATAATGGGGAAATTTATACGAAGTTACTAATATTTGATGAAAAAATCAGGTAGGATCTGTTTTTGAAGCAATTTTATAGAAAACGGCAGGCAGGTATTTTTTCAGGTATACCATGATCCGCTCTTTTCCTCCGATCAATGCTTCCTTCCTGTTTTTGCGAATGGCTCGCAGGATTTGCCTGGCTGCCTTTTCTGCGGTGATGCCCGTCGCCAGACCCGCATCCATTTTTCCGTGCCGGGTCCCGTCTTTGGTTAATGCGTGTAAGGAAATATTTGTCTGAACCCTTCCGGGAACCAGCAGGGTTACCCGAATGTTCTCTTTCATCGTCTCTATGCGCAGCGTTTCAAAAAAACCATGCAGAGCATGCTTGGAAGAGGAATAAGCAGACCGTAAGGGAAAACCGAACTTGCCTGCAATGCTGGTGGTGGCAAGAATGTGCCCTCCACCCTGGGCAATCATATAGGGGAGTACGGCCTTGGTGAATGCTATGGTGCCGAAATAGTTGATCTCCATGATCTTCCGGTAAACCGCCATCGGAGTCTCCTTGACCTGCGATCGCTGACTGATACCCGAAATGTTTATCAAAATATCGATTCGTCCAAATTGCTTGACCTGGTCCCTCACAAGGGGGGCAATGGCAGCCATCTCGGTGAGATCGAATAGTACAATATGACACCTCGGTCGGCTGTTCTCGTCGCAATTGTTCTGAACCCGTACCAATCCATTGTAATCTTCCGAAGAAGCAATAACGGTAGCCCCATGCCTCAGCAATTCATAGGTCAGGGCTTCCCCAATACCCGAAGATCCACCCGTTAACCAGACAACCTTATCTTTGAAATCCATAGTTCCTGAACTTCTGCTTTATGATGATAGATTCGGTTCAATGATACGATCCATGGTTGATACAACCTCTTCATAAAGATCCCTCAATTCAATAACCCTGCGATCCTTTCTTCTCATCATAAAATTGTATCTCCAGGTAGCTATGACCTTTTTTGCATGCAGGTAATAATGAAATGCAACCAACCCAGTTACCGGTATGCTTACAATCCAGGCAATGACTATCCACCATGGTTGGACAAAAATAATAATCAGAATGAAAAGAATCAGATAATAGATTTGGAAGACCAGATAGGAGATGACGAACTTGAAGGAGGTGTGGAACATGACATCTTTAATTGGTTTAATCAGCCATTCCGGAATTTTGTATGGGATATAGTTATGAATCAAACCCCATAAGTATAAGGGTAAAAACAGGATTATTATCAGGCTCTTCAGGATCATGCCTGAAAATGGATGCATCGGTTTGCTAAATACCCAGGAACGGAATTTCAACGACCTTATCCCTCTGCTCAGTTTTTTTACTTTCGGTTTTAATTCATCAAGTATTTCTGGCTTCTCAGCAGATACCTCGTTGAGTATATTCACCATTTTCTGATCTGCAAAGAACTTGCCCGGCTGTTTTCGCGGTTTTTGCGATAAATGCGATGATATTCGATAATGGTACAGATCCCTCAATGTGTCAATCAACTCATAGAAGTCCGGGTTCTTAATATCGATCATCAGTTCTCTTAACCTGCTGCTCAGCTTTTCCAGCAGTTTGTTCATTCCTCTGGCTGCATTTTCCTTGTAAAGATCGTAGAACCGGGAAAGCTCAATTGGATCTCCATAGTAAATGATAAGTGTGCTCCGGAAATTTAAATAACTGCCGTAATCAATACCAACCGGTATGATCTTGATGTCTAATTTAAAATCATTGGCCTCTTCTGCCTGAAAAGCGATCCTGGCAATCCCTTTTTTTAAGGGTTTCAGGCGCCTTTTTCCCTCGTGCAGTCCCTCCGGTAAAATAGCCAGACCGTTCTTGTTCTTAATTATGTCGATCGTCTTCAGGAATGTTGCATCATTGTTTTTTAAAGCCGAAATACCATCCCGGATACGGAATATTGGTAATATCTTGAAGGAGTATAAAATCCACGCAACAAATGGTTTTCTGAAAATATCTGACCGGGCAAGAAAAACAGGCTGCTTCTTCAACTTATACAGGGGGCCTAAAGCATCCATTAAGGCATTTTGATGGATCGGCGCATAGATCAAATGCTCATCTTCAGGTATCCCCTCCCTGTTTAAAATAATGACTTTTTTATAGAAAATCCAATTATACCATAACCCAGTGGCCCATCTTAACAGAGCATAATTCAGAGACCATTTTTCAATATTCTCCATTCCCATAGCCGAAAGATAGTAAAAAAAGGCTTAGGCTTCCAGCTTCATCAAGATTTCTGTTTTCTCGGGAATAGAAACCAATTTTCCCATTGGTAATTTTTTGTAAATTGTACCATTTGGCCAAATAAAAACGTACGGAGATATCGCCCGGGATTTGGGGAATATAAAACTCGTAAGAGCTGTAGGATTAGCTAATGGTAGGAATAAACTGAATATTGTAATTCCATGCCACAGAGTTATTGGAAGTAATAATCGCCTGGTAGGTTATGGTGGAGGTCTGATCCGGAAGGACTGGTTATTGAAGCATGAAGAAAGATATTCAGGTAAGGAACACCAGATGGATATTTTTCTCCAATAAATTCCCGATATTTGTTCTATATCCAGCGCAAAATGAGAAAGGTCTTTACATATCTGCTCCTGATCTTTTCGTTTCAGGCAGCCTATTCTCAAATCTTACCAACCACCAGAAGCTTTGCTATCATAGACACAAGCTACCGGCTTGAACTGGACAGGAATATGACCTATCACGATACCATGAGCCTCAAGATCTGGAACAAAGGGGGAGAGG
>CAZTES010000084.1:0-12592 GCA_964612275.1 uncultured Rikenellaceae bacterium | reverse complement strand
TACTTTTCTCAAAATGTTTGTTCCCGTCACGGATGTATTTTTTCTCAGTTTGTGAATAGCTCTCCATGATCCCTGAAAGGATCAGCAGAATTGAAACAATACAATGCAGAAAAAATTTCATAACAACCTGTTTTTATATATAGAACTGATGTTTTTCACATTTTCATATTGAAGATCCTGATGTTTTTCAATACTCTGTTTTTTCTCTCCAGGATGAAGAGGTCAACGAGCAGGAACAAGAGAGCAAGGCCTGCCAGATACTGGTATCGTTCCTCATAATCAGAATAGATTCTTGCTTCCAGTTCCTGTTTCTCCATTTTATCAATTTCATCGAACAACACATTCAGCCCGAGTCTGGTGTTTGTTGAGCGAATATACATTCCTCCACCGGCAGCTGATACCTGGTTCAGCATGGTTTCATTCAGTTTACTGATGACCGTATTCCCATCCTGGTCTTTCAGGTAGGATCTGGCTCCGGATCCGGAAGTAACCGGTATAGGTGCTCCATCCGGCAACCCCAGACCGATAGTATGGATCGTGATCCCCTTTTCTTTTGCCTGTTTTGCCATGGCAATGGCATCCCCTTCGTGATTCTCTCCATCGGTAATGATGATCAACACCTTGCTCGATTCATTATCGGGACTGAAAGATTTCATTCCAAGATCAATGGCCGAACCGATTGCAGTGCCCTGTTTTGGAACAATATCGCATGTTATGGTTGAAAGGAACATTTTGGTGGAAACGTAATCCATGGTAATGGGCACCTGGGTATATGCATCACCGGCAAATACGATCAAACCGATCTTGTCATTGGTTAACCGGTCCACCAACTTGGAAATTGCCTGTTTTGCCCGTTCAAGCCTGTTGGGCTGAATATCTTCTGCCATCATTGAATTGGACACATCAAGAGCGATGACAATCTCCACCCCTTGTCGTTTTATCTCCTGAAGCCTGGAGCCAAATTGAGGCCCGGCAAGTGCAAAGATAATGGCAATCAGGGCAACATTCAGAAGAACAAATTTAACAACCGGTCGTGTTGGAGAAAAATCCGGCATCAGCTGGTTCAGGATTTCCGGATTTCCAAATTTTTTCAATGCTTTGGTTCTTAATCTCCTGCTTATCCAGAAAATCCCGAAAAGCAGAGGAATGAGCAGCAATCCCCATAAAAAATCCGTATGTGCAAATCGAAACATAGATCCATTCAAATGGTTTACGGAATATTCCGCAACACTGTATTTTTCAAAAACAATTCAGACAACAGGAATATACAGGCAATAAGCAAAAACGACAGATACTCCTCTTTTTTCTTACTGAATTCAGTCACATCAATTTTTGTTTTCTCCAGCTGATCGATCTCATGATAAATTTCGATCAATTTCTGGTTATTGGTTGCCCTGAAATATTTCCCATTCGTCATCCTGGCAATATCCTTCAGCATCTCTTCGTCAATTTGAACTTCCATGTTCTGAAGCTGTATTCCGTAGGGTGTTTGAACAGGATAAGGGGCGATTCCTTCTGAACCTACACCGATAGTGTACACCCGGATCCCGAAAGTATTCGCAATCTCAGCAGCTGTCATCGGGGCAATTGCCCCTTTGTTGTTTACCCCGTCGGTTAGCAGAATGATGACTTTACTTTTTGCATTGCTGCCTTTCATGCGGTTTACACTCGTTGCAAGCCCCATCCCGATGGCTGTGCCATCTTCAATCATGCCACTGCGAACATTCTTGAACAGGTTTATCACTACTGCATGGTCGGTGGTAAGAGGACACTGTGTAAAACTCTCACCACTGAATATTACCAATCCGACCCGGTCATTTGGGCGGCCTGATATGAATTCTATGGCTACATCTTTCGATGCTTCCAGGCGATTGGGTTGAAAATCCTGTGCAAGCATGCTGCTGGAAATATCCAGCGCGATCAGGATATCAATACCTTCGGTACTCACATTTTGCCAACGATCTGTTGACTGCGGGCGGGCAAGCCCAATGATCAGGAGAGCAATGGCAATAACACGCAGGACAAACATGCTGTGCTTCAGGATATGTTTCCAGGTACGGGGAGTTCTACCAAACCCCTTGATGGAAGAGACCTGAAGTGTAGCCTGCGAATCCCTTAGCTTGAACAGATACCAGATAATCAGTGGTATCAGCACAACAAGCAGGTACAAAAACCCAGGGTTTGCAAATGTTATCTCACGCATTGTTTAATTGATCCATTAAACGGTTATTTCCTTTATTGTCCTTTTTTCTTCCTCCGTTCCTGCCATTTCGTCCTCCTGTTCATTTCCCTTTCTCCATGCTTCTTTGGTCTCATTTACAAACAGATAGGATGAGAGTAATGCAGTTTCATTCTCATGGGGCAGGGGTTTTGCTTTCGCAAATTTAGCCATATCTGCCAGGTTGAAGACCTCTTTAAGCTTGTCGTACAGGTTGTTGTCATTGAATCCTACCTCCAGAAGAGCGTGGAGGGTTTCACTGCTGGTCTGCTCCATTGCCAGGATCCCATACCGGTTTTCAAGGTAAATCCTCAGAATTTCTGTTAACCGGCTATAATACAATTTTACCTGCTCTTTTTGCCATAATTTCTCCGATTTCAATTTATCCAGTTCCCGGAGGGCAGTAACGTGAGCGGGTTCAGTCGGTTTTAACCGTTTTAATATGGGCTCATCCTTCTTCCTTTTCTTCAGGAACCAGACCAGGAAATAGATCAGCCCCACAAGGAATATGCCTCCCAAAACATAGGGGAATACCTCACGGAAGCTCACGGGGGCACTGTAGGGCATCTTAATATCAAAAATCTGAACCGTTGAGTCAGCCGGCTCAACATCCGTTCTTGCCACCGTCAGAGAGATGGGATCAGACCGGAATGTTGCTGAAAGAGCCGAATCCGCCAGGAAGGCCTCAAAAGGGGGAATAACATAGTTGCCGCTGTCAAAACAGGTGATCAGAAAATCTTTTGTGATGGAAATGCGGTTCCCTTCCAGCCTGGTTGTGTCAAATTCACTCTGCAGAAGAATTTCAATACCATCCACAAGGGTATCGGTATAATCCCTAACCCCGAGAGTCATTTCAGCAGGATGGATGATTTCAAGGTGAATGGTTGTCTGATCACCAATTAAAATAGATGAACTATCAATTGAAGCGGCAACATTAATCTCCTGGGCTGAGGAAGAGAGACTGGTAAACTGCAATAGTACAACCAGCGAAAGGAATATCCATTCCCCGGATATTCTCGCAGATATATTTCGTAAGAAAAAATACATCATTGCTGTCTCTTACCTTAACGTTGTTTAAAAAGGTTCAGCAGGGGTTTGACATAATCCTCGTCTGTACGGACAGAGGCAGTGTCTATACCGCTTTTTGAAAAAATTTCCGCTGTCCTGGCTTCTGTTTCGCTCCACCATCGGTGATAGATCTCCCGGGTTGTCCTGTTGGAGCTATCAATCCATAGGTCTTTCCCCGTTTCACTGTCTTTCACCTTAACAAGCCCTATTGCCGGGATCTCTGATTCTCTTCTGTCATAAATTTTCAGGGCAACGACATCGTGTTTGTTATTGGCGATCCGGATTGCCTCTTCGAAATCGGGAGCGATGAAATCTGAGATGACAAAAGCAATGCACCTTTTTTTCAGCGCATTGGTCAGGAAGCGAAGAGGTTCAGTAAGGTCTGTATCCCGGCTTTCGGGAGTAAAATCAATCAACTCCCTGATGATCCGCAGGATGTGTTTCCTCCCCTTCTTGGGCGGTATGAATTTTTCAACCCTGTCAGAAAAAAAAATCACTCCGATCTTATCATTATTCTGAATGGCTGAAAAGGAGAGAACGGCTGAAATTTCTGTAATAACATTCTTCTTCAACAGGTTTACGGAACCAAAATCTCTTGAACCGCTGACGTCGATCAGGAGCATGACGGTCAATTCCCGCTCCTCTTCAAAAACCTTTACATAAGGATGGTTGAACCTTGCTGTCACATTCCAGTCGATCGTTCGTATCTCATCCCCATATTGATACTCCCTGACCTCACTGAAAGCAATCCCCCTGCCCTTGAACGCGCTATGGTATTCTCCGGCAAACACCTGGTTTGACAAACCACGTGTTTTAATTTCTATTTTCCTGACCCGTTTTAGAATTTCAGTTGCTTCCACTTCTAATCGCTTTGACTGCTGTCCGTTTTTCTTGTTGTCAGCGTAAAAAACCACTCCCTTTTTGTCAGCTCAATCCTGTACTTCGCTCCATTTAACTCTTCGATCCAGGCATTCTTATCGATTTTTTCATATTTTTCATCCATCTCAGCAATCTTTGAATAAAAGCGCGAATAATCACCAATGTATTTATAATAGATGCATACATCGTCTTCCGAGAGAAAGAAAAGCAGGGTTTCTGTTTGCTGATGATTTTCATATTTAAGGTACCGGTAATGCGGATTATTTGTGGTTTTGCTGGGTTTAAAATTCTTGTATCGCTCTTTCATGATCGTTTCTATTTCCGATGCGGAATGGTCAATCAGGTTCTGCGAAAAAAGCATTATTCCTGCCAGCAAGAATAAGGCGGTAAGGCATAGTCGTTTCATCTCTCAAGTTCTTTTTAATGCTGATTGTCAATGAATCATTCATTATGGAACTTCAATGGTATTCAGAATTTCGGTTATGATATCCTCGGTAGTGATATTTTCTGCTTCAGCTTCATAAGTCAGTCCAATCCGGTGTCTCATGACGTCATAACACATGGCACGGACATCTTCAGGAATGACGTATCCTCTTCGTTTAATGAAAGCATAGGATTTCGAAGTCAGTCCCAGGTTGATGGATGCCCTGGGGGAGCTTCCATAACTGATCATGGTGGAAAATTTTTCCAGTCCGAATTCGGCGGGATTGCGTGTTGCAAAGACGATATCGAGAATATAGCGTTCAATTTTCTCATCCATATAGACATCCCTCACCACATCACGTGCGTTCATGATTTCGGAGGTTTTCAGGATGGTATTTGCCGTTGGGAATACCTTGGCCAGGTTTTCCCTCATGATCAGTTTCTCCTCCTCTTTATTGGGATAGCTGATGACTACTTTCAGCATAAAACGGTCGACCTGTGCTTCGGGAAGCGGATAGGTTCCCTCCTGTTCGATGGGATTCTGTGTTGCCAGAACAAGAAAAGGCTCTTCAAGCGGATAGGTTTCCGCTCCAATGGTGATTTGCCGTTCCTGCATGGCCTCCAGCAGGGCGCTCTGAACCTTGGCAGGTGAACGGTTTATCTCATCTGCCAGCACAAAATTTGTGAAGATGGGACCTTTCTTAACGAGGAACTCCTCTTTCTTCTGGGAATAGATCATGGTTCCCAGAAGATCGGCTGGCAGGAGGTCAGGAGTGAACTGTATCCTGCTGAACTTCGCATCAATGGTATCTGCCAGCGTATTGATAGCCAGGGTTTTTGCCAGGCCGGGCACCCCCTCAAGCAAGATATGCCCGTTGGACAACAAACCAACCAGCAGACTCTCCAGCAGGTGTTTCTGCCCTACAATAACCTTCTGCATTTCCAGATTGATCAGATCGACAAAGGCACTTTCTTTTTCAATCCTCTCGTTCAATTCTTTGATATTTACCGATACATCCATAAACAATGATTTAATGAACAAAATTACAAAAATAGAACCTGTACAATTTTTTTTATAAGTTTTCTTCTTTTTTTTCCTTCCAGGCGATACAAAATTGTCAAATATTTCCATACCCTGGTGTTAAAAAATGTTAAATGAAATGGGCAGACCGGGAAGTCCAAGCCAGAAGATAATTGAATTCGTATATTCGGTTAAAATTGGTTCAAATAAAATAGCCGGATAAATTTTTTCGTAACTTATCACCGAAATGAATTGAAAAAATAACCTAAACCAGATAGCCATGAAACGGATCCTTCTTTCACTCATCATTCTTCATTCATCACTCATCATTCTCTTTGCTCAGGCCCCACAGGGCTTCAACTACCAGGCAGTTGCCAGGGATGGATCGGGAGATCCTCTTGCCAGTGCATCGTTTAATGCAAAGATTGGAATTCTTTCCGGGAGCGTTGCCGGACCTTTGATCTGGGAAGAAGAGCATTCCGTGACCACAAATGAATTTGGACTGTTGACATTGATGATCGGAGATCCCGGAGCAACGAAAACAGGCGGTTCTGCAACATCTTTTGATGCCATTGACTGGAGTGCAGACATTCACTTTCTCAAGGTTGAAATAAATCCAGGTGGAAGCTACGTGAATATGGGTACTACACAACTGCTGTCAGTGCCATATGCTCTTTTTTCTTCACAAACAGCCAATACCGATGATGGTGATGCAGATCCCGCCAACGAGCTGAATACGGGTGCGGCCCTGGCAGGAACCACCCTCCAGATCACTGATGCCGGCGGAACCCTGAACGTTGACCTGGGATCGCTGGAGGACGATGCTGATGCTGATCCTGAAAATGAACTGCAGGATCTGTCACTTACAGGCAATACGCTGAGCCTGACGGATGATGCAACCCCTGTAAATCTTGCCCCCTACCTCGATGACACCAATCACTGGAGCAAACTGGGGGATGTTCTTTACTACAATTCGGGGAATGTGGGGATCGGGACGGATGCACCCGTTGGACGCCTCGAAGTGAAGGGAAACCTGTCGGGAGAAGGGTCAGATCCCCTGTTTGAGGTGAAAAGAAATGATGGTCAGACCGTTTTTGCTGTCTATCCGGATAGTGTCAGGATTTACATCAATGAAGCGGCAACAAAAGGAACCAAAGGAGGTTTTGCCGTGGGTGGTTTTACTCCCTCAAAAGGAATATCCAATGACTACCTGAGGATATCGCCCGATAGTGTCAGGGTTTATGTAAAGGATGAAACGACAAGTAAGGGGACTAAAGGTGGATTTGCTGTTGGCGGATTTACACCGGGAAAGAAGTCCAACCCGACCAGCTTCATGTACCTGACACCAGATAACTATTTTATCGGACATGAAAGCGGGCTGTTGACAACCACCGGACTCTACAATTCATTTATTGGATACCAGAGTGGTTACTCAAACACGGAGGGGATGAGTAATGCATTCCTGGGATATCAAAGCGGATTCATGAATACCACAGGAAACGGAAACCTGTTTCTCGGATACCAGACCGGGTATGCAAATGAGGTGGGCGACTACAACACGTTCCTGGGATATGAAAGCGGCTACTCGAATGCCGGAGGATTGAATAATACCTTCCTGGGAAGCTTCTCGGGCTTCAGTAATACCACAGGAAGCTACAATACCTTTGTGGGCGACTCATCCGGCTATTATAACAATGGCGAAGGGAACTCATTCCTTGGGGATAAGAGTGGTTTCTCCAATACGACCGGAGCAAACAATGTTTTTATCGGAACCTATGCCGGTTACCTGAACACTATCGGGGACTCAAGCATATTCATCGGGAACCGGAGCGGATACAATAATACCTCCGGAAGCTCGAATATATTCATCGGCAACCGCAGCGGTTATTCCAATACCATGGGAAGGTATAATGTCTACATGGGATTCCAGAGCGGATACAACTCCATTGGTGCGAGCTACAACTCATTCATGGGATTCGGGGCAGGGTACTCCAATACAACCGGTTTCAGCAATATATTCATCGGTTACCGGAGCGGATATTATAATAACACAGGTAAGTATAACGTGTTCATGGGGCACATGGCCGGTTATGCCAATGATGCCGGGTATAATGTTTTCATTGGTCCTTATAGTGGTTATTACAATACTTCCGGACAATTTAACGCCTTTATTGGATATTATACGGGAAGAGCAAACACTACCGGTTCAAACAATATTTTTCTCGGATACCAGGCAGGCCGGAGCAACACCACCGGATCAAGCAATACATTTCTCGGTTATCTGTCGGGCAGTACAAACTCAACCGGACTCTATAATCTGTTCCTTGGACCCTATAGCGGATATAGTAACATAGGGGGAAGTAGCAATGTTTTCATGGGGTATTATGCCGGTTACACAAACACTGCCAGTTCCAACGTATTTATTGGAACGGAAAGCGGCAGGTACAATACAACGGGTGGCTATAATGCATTTATGGGCTACCAGGCAGGACGAAATAACACCACCGGGTATAATAACCTGTTTATTGGTAACCAGGCGGGAGAAAGCAATATCAGTGGATCCAGTAATGTATTCCTGGGATATTATGCTGGAAATTCTAACCTAACAGCCAGTTCAAACGTATTTATTGGAATGGAAAGTGGAAGGAACAATACCAACGGTGCATACAATGCTTTTCTTGGTTTTCAGGCCGGCCGTAACAATATATCCGGTTCCAATAATCTATTTATGGGAAACCAGGCAGGTGAAAATAATACTACCGGATCGAGCAATGTTTTCCTGGGGTACCTGGCGGGCAATAAGAATACAATTGGAACCAACAATGTTTTTCAGGGGACTTTTAGCGGCTATAACAATATATCCGGCACAAACAATGTCTTCATGGGGTATTATGCCGGTTACACAAATACTGCCAGCTCCAATGTATTTATTGGAACGGAAAGCGGCAGGTACAATACAACGGGTGCCTATAACGCGTTTCTTGGTTACCTTGCCGGTCGCTCAAACACCACCGGTTCAAATAACCTCTTCATGGGGAACCAGGCAGGGGAAAGCAATACATCAGGGTATAGCAATGTGTTTCTGGGATACTATGCCGGCAACTCAAACCTAACCGGAACATCGAATGTATTTATCGGACAGGAGAGTGGAATGGCAAACATTGGTGGCCACTTCAATGCATTCATGGGATACCAGGCAGGAAAGTTAAATACTACCGGAAATAATAACCTGTTCCTCGGCAACCAGGCAGGGGAAAGCAATACATCCGGCTCAGGAAATGTGTACCTTGGGTTCTTTTCCGGTAACTCTGGAAATGCCACAAACAATGTTTTCCTGGGGACCTATAGCGGTCGATACAATGTAAGTGGCAGTTACAATGCTTACGTTGGCTACCAGGCAGGGTACTCCAATTCATCAGGACAGTATAATGCTATTTTCGGCTACAGGGCTGGTGTATCAAATACTAGCGGAAGCAACAACGTGATTATAGGGAACCAGGCAGGTGAGTCAAATATCACTGGTGGTGGAAACGTATATCTTGGCTATTATGCAGGAAATACAAGGGCTGCTGGGTATCATAATGTTTTTATTGGAACAGAAAGTGGCAGCTTGGGTACATCAGGATCTTATAGTGTCTATATTGGTTATAAAGCAGGATATAAGGCAACCGGAAATTACAATACGGTAATGGGTTATCTGGCTGCTGAAAATATGACGGGAGGTTATCAAAACGTGGTAATAGGCGACTATACCGGAAATGATCTGGTCTCCGGAGCGAACAACACCCTGGTTGGAAAAAGTGCAGGGAACAAAATCACGACCGGGAATTACAATACCTGCCTTGGGATGAGTGCCGGAGGTGGCGTGATATCAGGAAGCGGTAATGTGTTTGTCGGACATCTGGCAGGGTGGTATGAGACCGGTTCTGATAAACTCTATATTGACAATTCCAATACAACGGATCCACTGATATGGGGAGATTTTTCAGGTAACAGGGTCGTTATCAATGGAAACGCCGGAGATAATTTATATAACCGGACATTTTACGCCAATGGAACGGCCGGAGGTGATTATGCATGGTATAGCGATAGCGATGTACGCCTTAAGAAAAACATCCGGTCAATTCCTGATCCGCTGGATAAAATACTCGAATTAAGGGGTGTGAATTTTGAATGGAAGGACCCGGACAGCCAGGAAAAGGGATTGAGGATGGGATTCATTGCCCAGGAAGCAGCAGAAATCATCCCTGAAGTGGTGGAGACTGAAGGGGAATACATGTCCATGCAATACGCACCCATTACAGCCCTGCTGGTCGAAGCAGTCAAGGAACAGCAAAAACAGATTGAGAAATTGCAGCAGGAGAATGAATCGCTGAAAGGACTGGTGGAGGAAAACCGGAAACAGGAAAAAGAGATTGTGGAGTTGAGGAGAATAGTGACCGATCTGCAGCGTTCTTTCGGGATGCTGAGTAAGAAAGAGTAATTTCTGTAATCCTCCTTCTCCGCCAACCGGCGGATTTGGCGGACGAGAAGGTCTGGTCTAATTGGCTTCGCCGAGCTCGTAAACTCGGTTCCCCGGGACTTGCCCCGGAAAAAAGGGTTCAGGGCTTGCCCTGGGGTTTAATACCATTTATTTAAATATTTTCAACAAAAATCCGCCGGCTGGATCAGTCGGGGGATTTTTTTGTAACTTATATCCGAAATCTAATTGAGTAAGTAACCCAAACTAATAAGCCATGAAACGAATCCTTCTTTTTCTACTCACTGCTCACTGCTCACTACTCACTCTCTTCTCCCAGGCCCCACAGGGCTTCAACTACCAGGCAGTTGCCAGGGATGATGCCGGGAATATTGTGCCAGACCAGGTCGTAGGGATCAGGATCAGCATACTGCAAGGGAACGTCTCCGGCACAGTCGTTTACAGCGAAATCCATGCACCAACAACAAATTCTTTTGGGCTGGTAACACTGGAAATTGGCAGCGGTACCACATCCGATGATTTCACTGCTATTGATTGGGGAAATGACACCTATTTCATGAAGTTGGAAATGGATGCATCCGGTGGAACATCCTATTCTGAAATGGGAACCAGTCAGTTGTTATCAGTTCCCTATGCACTAAATGCTGAAACGGTAAATGACCTTAAGAAATTAGATATTGTTGGTGATGCAAATGCGCCATTGGATTCAGCCTTGTTTGAAGTGAAACGGAGTGATGGCCAGACGGTCTTTGCCGTATATAATGAAGGAGTTAGAGTTTACGTTGAAGAATCGACAGCCAAAGGAACAAAGGGTGGATTTGCCATCGGAGGGATCAGTCCCGGGAAAGGTATTACCAACGAATACTTTAGGGTGACTCCGGATAGTATAAGGATGTATGTCGAAAAAGATACTGTTACTACGAAAGGAACAAAGGGAGGATTTGCTATAGGAGGGATAAGCCCGGTTAAAGGTGTTGTGGATGAATATTTCCATGTCTCATCAGATAGTGTAAGAATTTATGTGGAAGATGAATTGGACCCGATTAAGGGAACCAAAGGAGGCTTCGCAATTGGAGGATTCAGCCCGGCTACCAAGGGAATTACCAATGAATACCTGAGGGTATCTCCGGATAGTGTTCGTGTATATATAGATGAAGAGGGTGTAAAGGGGACAAAAGGAGGATTTGCAGTGGGTGGATTCAGTCCGGTTAAGGGAACCATGCAGGATATTATGCGTGTAACGATCGACAGCACCCGGATCTTTGTGGATGATTCTAAAGCGGGTTTTGGAATTGCAAGTGTTGAAACAGGAGTTGAGGGTAGCTTCCTTGACCTTACTACTGAAAACTACTTCATAGGACATGAAAGTGGGCAAAACCTGAGTACAGGATTGTATAACTCAATTTTGGGTTATAAAAGCGGGTATTCGCTAACCGGGGGTGATGGTAATTGCTTTATGGGGTATGAGAGCGGGTATTCGAATACAACCGGAGAAAAGAATATGTTCTTTGGCTACCAGGCAGGCTATCATAATACAGATGGAATCTACAACCAGTTTTTCGGCTATAAAGCTGGTTTTTCCAATACGTCCGGTGGGCACAATGTCTTTATTGGATACCAAAGCGGATACCAAAATACAACTGCCTGGACCAATACATTTATTGGCGGATTTTCGGGGTATGATAACACAACAGGCACCCAAAATGTCTTCCTGGGAGCCAGCAGTGGTGCAAATAATACAACAGGTTATAATAATGTATATGTTGGCTATAGTGCCGGAAATCAGGATGTTACCGGACATGGCAATGTTTTCCTGGGGTATGAGGCAGGCAGGAATGAAGGGGGTTCAAATAAATTGTACATCGATAACACCTCTACATCATCACCCCTTATCTATGGTGATTTTGGCAGCAACTACCTGAGGTTTAACGGGAATGTAGGGATTAGTGTAACCCCTTCATATACCCTCGATGTCAATGGAACTCTGAATATCAGAAGAAACGGAGTACCGGCGCTATACATTAACGGTGATGAAGCCATCTGGTGTAACGGTACCTACTTTAGCTGGGGATATGGAGCTACCTATAATGCATTTGTCGATAAGGTATCCATAGGGACTACCAATACGAGCGGATACATGCTGTATGTTTATGGTTCTGCCTATACAACAGGCAGCTGGGCCGGATCCGATGCCCGCTTTAAAGAGGATGTTCAGGAAATTGAAAAGCCCCTTGAAAAAGTCCTGAAGATGAAGGGAGTGAACTACCGCTGGAAAACGGAAGAGTATAACGATAGAAATTTCCCGGAAGGAAGGCACTACGGTGTGATTGCCCAGGAAATTGAAACAGTTCTACCGGAAATCGTAATGGAAACGAATGGGGAAAAAGCCGTTGCCTACACCGAGATTATCCCTGTGCTCATTGAGGCAATGAAGGAGCAGCAAAACCGGATTGAAGTACAACAATCCGAGATCAATGAACTGAAAAAGATGGTGGAGGAGTTG
>CAZTES010000083.1:0-12682 GCA_964612275.1 uncultured Rikenellaceae bacterium | reverse complement strand
TCCCGGAGGTACCCCTCCAAAATCGGTTTGCAAATGTATGAATTATTTATTTATAACACAAAAAAATAATTGGGATATTTTCGAACGAATATCAAACACCTCTCCTCTTTCCTTTTGTCTTTGTAATTTGCTTTTTCAGAGCATCTACCGCATTGTCGGTTGCCCCTTCAAACGTTTTGCTTTGCTTCCTTGCAAATAACGGATTGCGGGGAATATCCAGCTTAATTTCCGTGATCTTGTTCTCTGCGTCCTGGGCTTTTTCCAAACGCAGGAACACTTCGGCCCCGATAATGTCATCACTATACTGGAGTAACTTTTTGACTTTGCTGTTTATGAACTTCAACAGTTTGGTATCGGCATTAAACCGAACGGAATGAATTTGAATATTCATAGGATTACCTCCATAATTTTAGGCTCTTGGATGAGCTTGTTTATATATTTGTTTGAGTTTTTCAAATGTATTGTGAGTATAGATCTGGGTTGCGGAGAGGTTAGCATGGCCGAGCAACTCCTTAATCGCATTGAGGTCGGCTCCGCGGTTCAGCATGTGGGTTGCAAAGGTATGCCGAAGGATATGCGGGCTTTTCTTTTCAATGGTGGTGATGAGCTCCAGGTGTCTCTTCACCACTCGATACACCAGGCTCTCATAGATCTTACCACCCCGGTCAGTCAGAAAAAAATGATCCGGATCAGCGGTTTCCAGAAAGGCATTTCGAGCCTCGATATATTTCTCGATATTCTGCTTCAGCTCTTTTGTAAACGGGATCACCCGCTCCTTGTTTCGTTTGCCAAGCACCTTGACGGTCAGTTTCTGAAGGTCGAAATCGCGATCGGTAAGATGTATCAGTTCCGCCCTTCTCATCCCGGTTGCATACAACAGTTCAATGATCAGCCGGTTTCTCATCCCGGAAAAATCATCTCCGAATTCATGCCTGTCCAGCAGTTCATTCATTTTCTCCAGCTCAACAAATTCCGGAAGCTTCTTCTTTTGTTTGGGGGTCAGGATTTTATCCATCGGGGTTGATTGCACTATCCCCTCCCGCATGAGGTACTTATAAAAGGATTTCAGGGCAGAGATTTTACGGTTTACCGAACGGGCGGACATATTGCTATCCATCAGGGAGATCATCCAGTTACGGACCCCTTTGTGATCAATCCTGTGAATATCCTGGTGACCGTAATGATCAGTTGTATATTGGAAAAACTGGGTCAGGTCGCTATCATAAGAACGGATGGTATTCATCGAATACCTTCTTTCAAACTGTAAGTACTTGATAAAGGATTCCTTATACTTCATCCGTATTTAATTATCGAATGGATCGGATGTTTCATGGGTGTTCAAACAGAAGAAAGCAGCATGTGAATTTTATCGACTCTCTCTTTTTCACGGATTGATAAAATTCTCATGGGGCAATTTTTCGACACCTGTTGATGGCAGGTGCAGGGTAAAACTGACGAAATGATCGGGAATGATTCGTTCGTCGGCTTTATTCATCGCTTTCCTGTAATTTCTGGATATAGATGGCACGTTTCTTAACAGTCCTCTTGGCAACAGAGGGTTTTGTATAGGATTGCCTTTCACGTAATTCCTTAATTACACCGGTTTTTTCAAACTTTCTCTTAAACTTTTTGAGAGCTCTTTCAATGTTTTCTCCCTCTTTAAGCGGTATAACGATCATAATGATGTTTTTGAATTGAGGCGCAAATTTAAAAATTGGATTTCGTTTTACAAAAAAAATTCCCTTTTTCTTTTGTAACCCACGGATAGTAAATACGGATATCCAACACCGTTCAACCGTTTGAACACCTATATAAATATACGATTTTTCTCACATAAAATCAAGATCCGACGAAGGGAAAACCGGAAAAATTTTCCGGCTTACTGATCCTGTTGCCTCAGCGATACATAGGGAAGGATTTTCCGGTATTCCTCTTCCGACACAATCCCTTCTCTACGGATCTCTAAAACCGAATAAATTGTCCCGTGCTTCTTCCGATGGGTTAAGATAGCGTTTGTCAGCTCCTGGTTAAAGTAGGGGTGTCGAATGAATTCTGCATAGGTAGCATGATTCAGGTCCAGTTTCCTGATGAGTGCAGTGTCCACCTGAACAATGGAAGATATTTCCCGGAACACCTCTTCCTTGATGCCGTAAACTTCCAGGAGTTGATCCTTTGTCGCAAATCCACCCAGCAGATTCCGGTACTTTAACACCCTGCGGGCAAGGACAGGACCAATTCCTTTCAGTGGAAGCAGATCAGCAGTATCGGCTTTGTTCAGCTCAACGATCGTAGCAGCTGATTCTTCTTGAAATCTCCGGTTATCAGGATCGCTGTTTCCAACTGGTGGGGCAATCCGGATAAATGGTTCCAGTTCCTTGTAAAAGGATGTATCCATTCCATAGATTTTCAACAGGTCTTCTTTCCTTCTTAACCTCCCCCCTTTTTCAATGTAATGCAACAAGGTAGTCGCCACCTTTTCATGCATTCCAAGTTTCATCAATTCCTGTTTGGAAGCCTGGTTCGGGTCAAAATAAAACATCTCGTGCACTGCCTCATGAACTGTGGATTTGTCAATAAGATCCTTGTTACCGGGCAGGTTCCTGGTATGTTCGTTTATCAGGTCAAAATCGTGAAGGATCTCGCGGATCTCTTCTGCATTGTTCATCTTCTTTTCAGGCAGCCATGATATCAACAGATTAACAAGAATAAGTATTACGATAATAGAGGAAAGGACCAGAATGCCATGTTGTTCCCGGCGTGAAAAGCTGAAATACTCTTTCAGAAACTTTTTAACCATGAACCCGTCCAAAAGGAAATAAGCATCAAGTTAGTGCAAACCACAGAAATATCAAAATCGCTTTCCCGGATTGGTAAACGAATTTAACTGTCATTCACAGTTTGTAGTGATGGGGCTGTACGGTCTGACGGCTATTGCCCGTCTGACCGATAGAAAAAAACGGAAACCCTATCCGTCAAACCCGTTATGGGTCAGACGGCTGTATGTTCCGGTACCCATTAAACCCTCATTATTTATACCGCTTAATTTCTCCTGCTCGGAAGCGTTGCATGTAACTTTTCAGGTCTCTTCTGATTTCCGGACCCAGGATGATCAGTCCGATCACGTTGGGGATTGCCAGGGCGATCATGACCATATCGATAAATGTAATGACGGAGGTGAGGGTTGAGCTTGCTCCAATCACAACACAGAGCAGGAGGAGAATGGTAAAGATTCGAATGATCACGGCTTTTCTTCCCGGAAATTTTTTGAACCATTTTCCCAGCAAAAAATCAAATCCTTTCATTCCATAGTAAGACCAGGATATCATGGTTGAAAAAGCGAACAGCAGAATAGCCAATACCAGCAGGTAGGGAAACCAGGGGAACACGCTACCGAAGGCTGCGGAGGTAAGCTGGGTCCCTTCCAGCCCTTCGGGATTTTGATGAAATCCGGTAAAAATGAGGACAAGGGAGGTCATGGTACAGATGATAATGGTATCGATAAACGGTTCCATGAGTGCCACGATTCCCTCATTTACAGGCTCTTCTGTTTTTGCCGGTGCATGTGCTATTGCTGAGGACCCCAATCCTGCTTCATTAGAAAAGGCACCGCGCCTGAACCCTGTGATCAACACACCAATGAAACCTCCCTTAATGGCAGGAGCATCAAACGCACTGCTTACGATCAACTTAAACACCGAACCGATTTCACCGATATTCATGATAATGATGATCAATGCGGTACCCAGGTAAAGTCCTGCCATAAACGGGACGATTTTGCCCGTAACCCTTCCGATGCTCCTGATCCCGCCTACGATTACCAACCCGACCAGGATGGCAAAAAACACTCCAAAAACTGCACCATGTCGTTCGAGAGCAGGAACAAAAAGGAGGAATTGAGCAAACGCCTGGTTTGCCTGAAACATGTTACCCCCCATGGATGATGCTACCACCAGCAGGGCAAAGATTGCCGCAAGGACCTTTCCCAACCCTCCCAGTTTTTTCCTTTTCAATCCCTCAGTGAGGTAATACATGGGCCCTCCCGATACATTTCCACGGGCATCTATTTTCCGGTATTTCACTCCCAGTGTACATTCCGTAAATTTCAGCGACATGCCAAAGAACCCGGCAACGATCATCCAGAAGGTTGCTCCCGGGCCACCCATGGCAATGGCAATGGCTACGCCGGAGATGTTGCCGAGTCCAACCGTTGCCGAAAGCGCAGTTGTCAGCGCCTGGAAATGCGATACCTCTCCCCGCTCTCCTGGTTTGTTGTACTTTCCCCTGATCAGGGACCACGAATGGCCAAATGCCCTCACGTTAATAAATTTCATCCAGAGGGTGAAAAAGATCCCGGCAAGGACTACCCAAAGCACAATGAGGGGAACATCAGCTTCCAGGTTGAATCCCAGGGTAGCAAACGGATCCCAGAAAAATATTTTTTCCATAAACTCAACCACCGGCTCAAAAGCTGCATTGATCTTTTCACTGAGGGTAAGGTCTTCTTCCCGATCTATGATCTGTTGAGCAATGTATCTGATCGGGTGATCTAAAACCACGTTAAACATATCCATTTACTGGTATCTTATGAAAAACGGTCAATGTTTTACGATTTCTCCTTTCCGGAGCCGCTTCAGGTAGTCTTTCATATCGCAGCTTACTTCGGGTGCGAGCACGAGCAAGCCGATGATGTTCGGGAACGCGAGAGTCAGCACCATCATATCCGAAAACTGGATAACCGACGTAAGATTTGAGGAAGCACCAATTATGGTAAAGAGCAGAAACAGTAAAAAATAGGTATTGGTTGCTACTTTGATGGAACCGAACAGTTTTGTGGAGGCTTTACCGAAAAGGTAGTGAAATCCCTTCAATCCGTAATACGACCAGGAGATCATGGTGGAAAAGGCAAACAGTAATATTGCCACGACAAGAAGGTATGGGAACCATGGGAAAACGCTGCCAAAAGCAGCGGATGTCAGTGGGGCTCCTTCCAGTCCCATCGGGTTCTCATGGAATCCTGTAAAAATAAGAACCAGCGATGTCATGGTACAGATCAGGATGGTATCGATAAAGGGTTCCAGCATGGCGACAATTCCTTCACTGACGGGTTCGTTGGTTTTTGCTGCTGCATGAGCTACTGCTGCTGATCCCACACCCGCTTCATTTGAAAAAGCCCCCCTGCGAAAACCGGTTATCAACACACCAATAATTCCACCTTTCAGTGCAGGTGCATTGAAGGCGCCATGAAAGATCAATCCGAATACGTGTCCAATTTCTGATATATTCATGGCAATGATCACCAGGGCTGTACCAACATAAAAAACAGCCATAAACGGAACCAGTTTTGCAGTCACCCGGGCAATGCTTCGGATCCCGCCAATGATAACGATTCCAACGAAAAAAGCCATGATCAGTCCAAACCAGAATCCATAATCCGAGAGGGCCGGAACAACCATGGCAAACTGGGCAAACGCCTGGTTTGATTGCAGCATATTGCTTCCGCCAAAAGAAGCGGCAATCATGAAAACGGCATAAATGCCGGCCAGCGCCTTCCCGGGGATGCCCAGTTTCCGTTTGGTAAATGCCTTATTGAGATAATACATCGGTCCACCTGATACCACGCCGTTCTGATCAATCTGACGGTATTTAAGCCCCAGGGTACATTCCGTAAACTTAAGGGACATGCCGAAAAACCCGGCTACGATCATCCAGAAGGTTGCCCCGGGTCCGCCAACCAGGATTGCAATAGCAACACCGGCAATGTTCCCCAGACCGACCGTTGCCGACAGAGCCGTGGCAAGTGCCTGGAAATGGGACACCTCTCCCCTGTTGTCCGGTTTGTCAAACCTTCCCTTTATCAGCGCTATTGAGTGACCGAATGCCCTGATGTTGATGAACTTCATGCGGAATGTAAAAAATATTCCGGCAAAGACAAGCCATAGCACAACAATAGGGATGTCGGCTTCCAGTTCAATTCCTACCGCTTTCACGGGATCCCAGAAAAAGATCTTATCCAGGATATTCACGAGTGGTGCGAATGCTGAATCAATGCGCTCACTGATCGTCGGGCCATCCCCGGCAAACAAATGACTTGGGGTGAGAAGAAATAAGAGAAAGAGTAATGTTTTCCTCATGAAATGATTGGCTCGCTATCCATTGAAATTAAAAACCCCGAATAGATTCAGAAAGACCAGGGCAATGGCGATGGGTGCAACAAATTTAACAATGAAGATAAAAAATGGCAGATACTTTGCTTTCAATGTCCCTTCAGAGGATAACTCTTCACCCGATCTTTTCCTTCCATAATACCATCCGATGAATACTACGATGAGCAGTCCGCCGAGAGGCAGAAGAATATTTGCTGAAGTAAAATCAAGGATACCAAACACATTTTGTTTGAATAAAGTAAGGTTCTTAAACCAACCCCATGATGCAGCGGCAAACAATCCGAGGACAGAGATGGAGAGTGTGGCAATCAGTGTTGCTCTCTTGCGCACCATATTCAGTTCTTCAACAAAATAGGCTACCACCACTTCCAGAACAGAGATGGTGGATGTCAGGGCAGCCAGTCCGAGAAGCACAAAAAACATGAGAGAAAAAATATAGCCTCCCGACATTTGTTGAAAAATGATGGGCAGGGTTTTGTATACCAGGTCCTCTCCTTCTGCTGCATCGATGCCAAATGCAAATACAACCGGGAAGATTGCAACTCCTGCTAAAATGGCAATAAAGGTATCCGCAAAGGATACGGTAACAGCAGTGGTTGCGAGGTTATCTTTTTTGCTGATGTAGGATCCGTAGGTTATCAGTGTTCCCATTCCGATACTCAACGAAAAAAATGCCTGTCCCAGGGCTTTCAGGATGGTGCTTGTCGCTGCCTTAAAATCAGTGAAAATAGAGAAGTCGGGTTTAAACAGGAATGCCAACCCGGCACCGGCGCCTTTAAATGTCACGGCACGAATGCACAATATGATCAACAACACCAGCAATATGGGCATCAGGATCTTGGCATACTTTTCAATCCCATTTTTTACACCGGCAGAAACGATCAGTGCGGTGAATGCCATGAAGACAAAAAACCAGATAACGGGACGAACAGAACCTTCCCGGAAAGTGTCAAACATAACACCAAGGTCCGCGGGCGATTTATCCTTGAAACCATTCACGATAGACTGGTAGATGTATTCCAGTGTCCAGCCCGCAATGACCGCATAAAAGGCGAGAATCATGAAAGCAGCTCCCACACCCATGATCCCAATCAGGAACCAGGGTTTCCGGGGGGCAAGTTTTTTAAATGCTCCCACCGGGTTGAGTTGTGCGCTACGGCCAATAATAAACTCTGACATCATAACGGGAATGCCGATTGCCACAACAAAAACCAAATACATAAGAAGAAATGCTCCGCCCCCATTTTCGCCAACCACATAGGGAAACCTCCAGATGTTCCCCAGTCCTATTGCAGATCCTGCTGTCGCGGCAATTACACCAAATTTACTGCCAAAGCTGTCGCGGGTGGGTAAATCAATGTTTGTCATTTCTCTATATTTATTTGATAACCAAAAACTTTTGTTATGGATACATGTTCGAAAGAAGTGCGGCAAAATGGTGAAAAATGTTTGTATATCCAAACAAATTTCTTAAAAAGTTGTACTTTTAATCCTCGAAATTCAAACCCTATCAAACCGAACTCATCCATGGAAAGTAGAACCTCTCAAACAAAAATAATCGCAACCATTGGACCTGCCTGCTCATCCAAAAACATATTGAAACAGATGATGATTGAGGGCGTTGATGTCTGCCGATTGAATTTTTCTCACGGGACTCATGAAGATCACCTGGAAGTAATTCATACGGTACAAGCCCTGAACAGTGAGCTTAACCGGAATGTAGCTATTTTAGCTGATCTGCAAGGGCCCAAACTCCGGATCGGGGAAGTGGAGAACAACGCTGTTGAACTAAAAGATGGAGCATCCATCAACATTGTTGCAGAGGAGTGTCTTGGTACAGCTGAGAAAGTATACATGAGCTACCCGGATTTTTCGCGGGATGTAACGATTGGTGACTTCGTCCTGGTGGATGATGGAAAACTCAAACTGGAAGTCACCGCTACCAATAAAAAAGATAGTGTACTTGCCCGCGTGGTTCATGGCGGAACGTTATCATCCCGGAAAGGAGTGAATCTGCCCGATACCAAAATATCGCTTCCCAGCTTAACGGAGAAAGATGTTGAAGATGCACATTTTGCTCTCGATCATGATGTGGATTGGATCGCTCTTTCCTTTGTACGGAAGGTAACCGATATCATCGATCTGAAAGATATTATCAAGAAGAAAAAGAGAAATACAAAAGTAATTGCCAAGATTGAGAAACCGGAAGCACTGGAAGAGATTGACAACATCATTGACATGACTGACGGGGTGATGATAGCCCGTGGGGATCTTGGGGTTGAAGTTGCCTTTGACAGGGTCCCCCTGATCCAGAAGACTCTGCTCAGGAAATGCATTGAACAGGGCAAACCGGTAATCATTGCCACACAGATGATGGAGAGCATGATCACCAATTTCAGGCCCACACGGGCTGAAGCCAACGATGTTGCCAATGCAGTGCTCGACGGGGCAGACTGCCTGATGTTGAGTGGGGAAACATCGGTCGGAAAATTTCCGGTTGAAGTGATCCGGAGCATGCAACAGATCATATGCTGGACGGAAAAAAATGGATTTCAGTTTATCCGCGAACATGCCCCAAGGGGTTTCACCAAATCATTCCTGCCCGACTCGATCTGTTACAACGCGTGTAAAATGGCTGAGCAGTCAAAAGCAAAAGCCATCATTACCTTTACCCACTCCGGGTATACTGCATTCCGAATCGCAAGTCATCGTCCCGATGCCTGTATTTTTGCCTTTACAAGCAATCGGAAGATCCTGCGCATCATGTCATTGGTATGGGGAGTAAAGGCGTATTACCTGGATGAATACGAAGAGATGAACAGTGCCATCGAGTCTTCGATCAGCATTTTGCTGGAAAAAGGATTGATAAAGGAGCAGGAAACGATCATCCATGTCGGGTCGATACCCCTGAATAAAAGGGGACAGACAAACATGATGAAATTGAGTTATGTGTAGTACCGGTTAGAACGGATAACCGATGGCTATATGAAGTGTAAAATCATCCCGCAGGGACAGTTTTCTGTCCCACGGGATCCATTTGGAGGTATTCAACTTAATATCATTCTCATAAATATCCCTTGGGTCCCTGAGTTTCATCCCAACATCCAGCCTGAATACAAAAAAGGAGAAGTCAAATCGTAAACCAAGACCGGTACCTACAGCCAGGTCATTATAGAATTTGTTCCATTGAAAAAATGCTGGATCGTAATCGTATTTGGCAACAGCATTTTGATCCTCTTTTATGGTCCAGATGTTCCCAAGGTCAAGAAACAGGGCTCCTTCCAGAACCCAGAACAATTTAAAACGGTATTCAAGGTTAGCTTCAATTTTAATATCTGCCGTTTGGTTGTAATATCCGATTGTATCACCAACAGATCCCGGGCCAAGAGATCGAACATGCCAGGCCCTTATTCCATTTGCCCCACCGGTAAAATATTGACGGGTAAAAGGAATGCTTGTTGAATTTCCGTAGGGATAAGCCGCTCCAACCGAAAACCGGTAAATTAAATCATTCCCCTCATTCAATACCTGGTTGTACCGCATATCGATATCCCCTTTCACAAACTGTGCATACTCCAGCCCGAATAGTTCGTAACCTTTATCTTCCGGCTTTTTAGTATTTAACAATTTATTTACTCCATAGATTATATTACCAGCAGCTTCTGCATTAATTCTTAAAAAGACAAAGTCTTGTTTTTTATTCAAATTTTGGTTGTTGAAAATATACGAATAGTTAATTCCGCTGATAAAAACATCCTGATAACTGTTTTCAAAATAGGTATCTTTAATAGACTCATTGAAATATACCGAGTCTATAACCGGGATTTTTACGGCATTGATATCAAAGGGCCTGATTATATGCGTTGAGAAATCGGGGCTTCGCCAGTTGTATCCTATGGAAGCATTTGCAATAGTACGGGTATAAACCGGCCGGCGCTGGTAATTGTAGGCAATGGAGAAGGTGGTTTTGGGGTTGTATTTCTTAACGAAACGTTCCGCTTCAAGAAAAGGCAGGAGAAATTTGGGGAAAGTAAGGTTCAGTTCCCCTCCCAGTTCAATGGTATTTCTGAATCCCAGTGTATCAACCCCCTCTTCAGTGAGCATCTCAATAGCACCTTTCAGTTTCATGTTCAGCACTTCAGCCCCCCGGAAAAGATTCCTGTGCTGGTACAATAAGTTAACCGCTCCCCCAATGTTCCCCGCCGAGTTGGTCCCCTCCAGTTCAACGGTATAGGACTGCTGGGTAAACGGAGCCAGCTGAATGATGCAATCCAGGGGCTGGAACTCACCATCCATCTCCCCCGGGACCTCCCTGAATTGTATATTAATCAGCCTGAATACCTGCAAGGAAGATAAGTGCGTGTTGGTCTGCTCAACATTGGTCAGGTTATAGATCTCTCTCTCTTTAATGTAGTTCGATTGCACAATAACCTTGGGTTTAACTGTCACTTCCCTGTTGCTGGTAATAAAATAAAGTCCCTCATATTCTGTCGTATCCAGGCTGTTATTGTATGCTTCAGGATCAGTAAGAGCCAATTGGGGATCATAATTTGAATAGACGTAAACCCGGTTAATTACATGTTTTTGATGGGGAGCCATGACATAGCGGTAATCACCAGTGTTTTGCTGGAACTGTTTTATTCCAATGTAAACATCCAACCGGTTGGATTGTAAACTGCTGTCGATTTCAAAATAGACGTAATGCTTTGAGAACGTATAATACCCTTCATCCTTCAGCAGCTTTTCCAGCCGGTTTCGCTCATTTTGCAAAACTTCCACATCATATCTTTTCCCTTCTTTTATCAGCGATTCCAGTGTATCGGCAAGGATAATTTCACGGAGTGTAGTGTCCTCAAAATTGTAGCGAACCTGTCTGACCCTGTAAGGCTTGTTGGCTTGAATGGAATAGGTGACCTTTGCTTTTTTCTTTCTGAAGCTGACCGTATCCTCCACCTCGGCATTGAAATACCCTTTTTGGGAAATTACCTCCTTCAACTGTTGTGAGGATTTATCTTTTTGAAATTCATCATAAATCACCGGCTCCTCTCCAATGGTTCTGAGCCACCGGTTAATCTTCGTATCTTTATCTTTTTTTGAAAGGTTATAGAGGGAAAGGTGAAATTTCAACCCCAGGATCCGTTTGTTCGGTTTCTGTTTGATGGCCCGTTCCAGGTCATCCTTTTTTAAATTCCGGTTCTTGCTTTCAACCTTGTACCGGTTCAGCAGGTACTCTCCCTCCGGAACATATTTGGTCGGACTGCAACCGGAAATAATAAGTAAACAGATCAGGACAGTAACCGTAAAAACGATACGTATGCTTCCCAGGAACCTGAAATCATATAACCATTTCATCAATCGGTAAATCTTAATTCCAACGAACCATCAGAACTGCGGTTTCCATCTGCCATTCACAGGCACTTTACGATGATTGAATCTTCAAATGTGAAATATCCTTTCTTTCGCATCATTTTTTATTATTTTGCAAAAGGTTACCAAGTCACAGAAACCGGGAAGGCTGATGATACAAATCTCGATCATTTGAAAGCAAAGATAAATAATCTCTTAGAATGAGTATCTTTTGATCCGCCACTCCTTACGTTATTATTGCTACCAGGGTATTCATCAGATCTTAACCACATGCTAAGCAAGAGAAATTTAAAGTTCATTCAGTCCCTCAGGTTTAAAAAACAGAGGGATATTCACAGGCAATTTATCATTGAAGGGGATAAAGTTGTGAAGGATCTCCTGCATTCAGACTGGGAGATCCCGTATCTCTTTGCTACCCCGGATTGGTTGTCACAATTGCCTGCCGGGGATAAGAAAAAGCCGGGACAAATTGCAGAGTTATCTGACCGTGAATTAAAAAAAATAAGCACGCTAAAAACCCCGAACAAGGTGCTGGCAGTGGTCATGCAACCGCAGTATTCCCTGAATTGGGAAGAGATCGCATCGGACCTCACTCTTTTTCTTGAGGAGATTCAGGACCCTGGAAATGCAGGGACCATTCTGCGGATTGCTGCCTGGTTCGGCATAAAAAACGTCTGCTGTTCTCGATCAACCGCCGACATCTACAATCCCAAAGTTGTGCAGGCAACCATGGGAGCCCTGTTGTTTGTTAAAGTACACTATGTCGAATCCGTACCGTTTCTCAGGGAGTGCTCTGAGCGAGGCATTCCGGTCTACGGTACATATATTCACGGTAAGAATATTTACGAGGCTTCACTGGCTCAAAACGGGTTGATTGTCCTTGGGAACGAATCCCGCGGGATATCCGGTGATTGCTATCCATTCGTTAAGGAAAAAATCAGCATCCCCGGCTTCGGGTCATACGAAAGAGGGATGGAATCCCTGAATGTTGCCGCCGCGGGAGCCATTGTTTGTTCGGAATTCAGAAGGAGGAATCCCTTGGATAAGTTGAGATTATAATGTAACTTGTTGTGTTTAAAGGAACAAAACATTCGTTTTACCCTCTGTTTTCAAACACACAAACGAACGTTTCCTTCTTATATAAACAAGTT
>CAZTES010000082.1:0-12901 GCA_964612275.1 uncultured Rikenellaceae bacterium | reverse complement strand
TTTCACCGGTCCCTTCGTTAACCAGGCTATCCTGCCTTTCAATAAAATATTCTGCTCCGGTATTCAATAAAGAGAAAGCGGGGTTTTTCGGTTGAACAGGAATATCAAACAATTTCTGGTAATAGGTTTCGACCTTCAGTCTCAGGTTCTCATTCAGTAAATAGTCATAACCGAGAATAAATTGATGGCTTTTTGACATTTCGAGGTTTCGATTGGATTGAACATAGCTTCCATCCGGTTTGGGAGACAACACGAAATAGAACAAACGGGGCTGAACCTGACTGTGCAATCCGTAACCCAGGTTGATCGAATGATTGGTAAAGATTTCCCATGTGATCCCTGCCCTGGGTTCCAGGGACCGGGAACCATTAAAGGTAAGGTACTGGTAATGCATACCTGTTGATAGAGAGAGCCGGTCGGTAAATTTATGTTGCCATTGAGTAAAAGCCCTGATTAACGATAGGTTACCCTTTGCATCTGTATCCAACCGGTAATTTCCATGGTAGTATTGACTATCAGCAAAGCTGGTCTGGTAGATATCGTACATTGCTCCGAGAACCAGTGTGTTTTTGGCGTTTATTTTCCTGGTAAGCTGGGATGTAAAGGAATATTTTGTTTCTGACGATTCTTCGCCAGCCCAGATAAACGGGTCAGGGTTGCCCACATTAAACGTGTCAATTTGGGTTTCAACGCGGGATCCCATAACCGAAGCGGTTGTTTTTAACCGGGTTTTACTTTTAATGAAGTGGGTGTGTGTAATGCCGAGCACGCCAATATCCGAACCATTGGTCAGATCTTCTCCGGAATCTTCAAAGGACCAGTCAGATGGATTTTTATCTGAATCCCATATTTCAATGTGACTCAGCCCACCCATCCCGATGATGGAAAAACTGCCGGCTTTGGTATTGGGCAGGTTGATTTTCAGTGTCAGGTCCTGGTACTCTGCAGCTTCTTCCAGATTAACCCCCAGTTTTTCAATAATGGAAACGATCGAATATCGATAACTGAAAAGGTAGGAAGCTTTTGAGTTCTTTGAAAAGGGCCCTTCCGTTCCGAACTCTAAACCGTTCCAACCGATTTGCCCCCAGTGTTCCCGTTTTTCGTTATTCCCAAACCGCATTTTCAGGTCGAATACTCCGGCGAGGGCGTTGCCGTATTCAGCAGGGAATGCGCCTGTGTAAAAATCGGAATTGGTTAACAGGTTGTTGTTCAGGATTGAGATGGGGCCACCGGTCGTTCCAGAGGCACCGAAATGATTTGGGTTCGGGATCTCAATGCCATCCAGGCGCCAGAGCAAACCAATGGACGAATTGCCACGAATCACGATATCATTCCGGTTGTCCCTGGCTGTCATAACCCCTGCGTAATTGGCAGCCATTCGCGCAGGATCTCCATAACTTCCCGGATACCGGTTTGTCTCTTCCACTGTGAAAGACCGTGCACTTACCGTAGCCATTTCATTGATGGGGCGGTCTTTCCTCGAGTAGGCCTTTACGGTCACTTCATCCAGGGTTAATACTTTCTCTTCCATCTCTATTTCCAACACCATCTCTTTGGCAGAGGTTAGTTCAATTCCCGGAGTGATTACGGTATTGTATCCAACATAGCTCACCTGGAGATCGTATCTTCCGATAACGATTTCTTCGAAGCGGAACTCACCCTGGTCGTTTGTAATGGTACCGCGCTGAGAATCAGATCCAATAAGGATGATATTCACACCAGATAGCGGGAAGTGTGATGCTTTATCAACAACGGTACCGCGAATATTCTGCTTGTAAACAGCCTGCGAAAAACCACTGGAAAGGGAGATTCCTAGAAACAGGATAGTCATGGAAAATACTCGTGCTGATCTGGGGAATGTCATGGGTGCAAAAGTATCAAAAGATTTTTTTCATTCCGTAATGCAAAAATCTTTCCATCTTTTCAAAGGAGGACGGACCGGATTCCCGGATTTGCAATAAAAGTAACAAAATAGTCACAATAAGGAGTGGGCAACATCTTATGCCGTATAAAAAAAGAGACCCCGCAAAAAAATTTGCGGGGTCATGCGTTGATGAATATCATCCATTAAAATTTGAAAGCTGCTCCAACAGTAAGATAGCTTATACCATATCCAAGTTCAGCCATTAAAGCAAAGTTGGGTTTGAAAAACCAACGGATACCCGCGAATTCAGAATGAGCCACTCCGGTGCTCTGTTCACTTACACTGATCCCTGCCGGAAAGTCACCGAACTCTTTGCTGCTTACAATGTTAACCCCGAGGATGAGGCCCGCATAGATATCCAGGTCATCTACCAGGTCAAAATGATAGGCTCCACGAGCGCCGAGAACAATGTACGTATATTTCCATCCATATTTATCGCCTAAAATATCGGTCTCCCATTTCGATCCGCTGATCCCGAAGTATCCACCAACACCGATATACCCGATGCCCAGCTTATTGGTGATACCCTGTTCATAGGATAGGGATATGGGTGGAATACGCATCTTATAATATTTACCGGAATACAATGCTGAACCAATCCCAATGCCAAGATTAATGGTCTTGTCTCCTTTTTCAAAAGGTTGTCCCAGAGCCATAAGTTGGACCCCGAAAATAACAACCATAATCATCGCTATTTTTTTCATGATCTATTGTTTTTTTTGTTTTATAAATCGACGAGCAAAGGTACTGTTTTTTACTTTCGTTATACTGTTTAACCGAATAAAATTTTCGATGAGTTATTAAACAGTGCAAGAAATTACTAAGGTTGAATCTTTTTTTGCAGCTTCCTGTTTTCGCTCTGCGTGATTTTTTTCATTCGCTGTTGAGTAATATATGTGAAGATGGTTTTGTGAATCTTATCGCCTGTTGAGTTGAAGTTTTCCGGGGTGAATTTATTCCAGTAAAACCGTGTCCTTTTCACGATTTCATTGAAACTATAACCCTTTTTTACAATATATTCCAGTGCCTTCATGATTTCCTGGTTTGTCATTCTTGGGTGGGATACATTGGTGATGTTTGTTTTATTATCCTGCAGTTTACTCTCCTTTGACAACCGCTTGTATAACCTTGATCCCGGCAGGGCATGAACCGGGGAGAATACCGGAAGAATATTGGTCTCTTCACAAAATTCATAGGTTCGGTAGTATGCATTGATATCATCCTCTTCGTAGCCGATGGCAAACCAGCCGGAGATAACAATGCCCAGGTCCTGCATGAAGGCAATGCTCTCTTTCATCCTGGAGATTACATCCTGGTGGTTGCGGATGCCCATTTTAGAAATGCTCCGGCTATTCTCCAGCACTTTATTATTAATGGATTCAATACCCACGGCAGCATAAAGAAATCCGGCTTCCACAGCTTTATGGATGACCTCCTGACCCTTTTTTGTAGTTGCCGCATCAAGATTAGCCTGTCCGGTCCAATAATTTCTTTTTTTCAACTTCGAAATCCGGTCAAACAGCTCCAGGTAATAATCATACGTTGATGGTCTGCCAAAAACCGTATCATCCAGGAGATAATAATATCCATTAAAGCCGGCAATGTCATTGACCACCTCTTCGACGGGGCGCATTCTGTATTTGCTTCCAAACAGGGCAGTCACTGTACAAAAGTCACAATCTATCGGACATCCCCTGGAAGCATAAACCATGTCGAAAGCATATTTTCTTTTAAACAGACTTCTGTTGGGCTTTGGAAGGCCTTTCAGGTTAGGCATTTCATCGAGCTGGTAGAAGGTTCTTCCTTGTGGATCAAATGGAGAAGGGGAACAAACATAAAAATCCTTCAATTTGTCGTTTTGCAGATCCTGGAGTAATTTCGGCCACAATGTTTCTGCTTCACCAATAACCACACTATCAGCATGTTCAATCGCCTTGAAGGGGACAAACGAAACTTGGGGGCCACCGAGAACTACCGGTATCTTCCTTTTGCGAAACTCATCTGCAATACGGTATGCTATATCTTCAGCAGAAAGCCGGATGCTAATTCCGACAAGATCAACGGGGTCATCATAATTCATATCAGAGGAATCCATCAGCATATCAATAAACTCATAATCATGCGCCGGTGCTGTCCCAGCTAAAATCGGTAGAGATAACGGCATAAAAGGTTCCCGGTTCTTTAACGGATCGTTCGGATTTGCAGATAATATCAGTTTAATCTTCATGGTGCGCTGTCTCAGAAGTACCGGTAAATGGAAGTGGATTGTGGATTTCCCAGGGTTTAAAATGCCGGTATTAAACAACAAAAATAATTTTCCTGTGGAATTTTCCTGAATCTAAACAAATCAATATTTTTACAATCTGGAAAAGCAGTCTCTTTGAAAAAGGATTTTTTTTACAGAGAAATTGAGTTAATCGATTGAAAGATAATTCGTTTGTAAACAGAAGCGATGCCGGACTTTGAACATGAGAGAATGGGAAAAAGGGAGGGAAAAAAATTTACATTATTCCTGGTCAGCCCATTTCAGCAATACAAGCATTTTGGCACACAAGTTTTTACTGCCAAACTGGTTGGTCGAAAAAATGCAAACACATCCCTTGCTCTTCCAATTTTAGCAGCCCTAACACCCGATTATTATCATATCGGGATCTTTGATGAGGAGCTGACGCCGATTCCTATACATGCAAATCCGGATATTGTTGGCATTACAACCCATACTCCTTCCGTTCATAGAGCCTATCAGATAGCAAGCATGTTCAGGGAACGGGGAGCGAAAGTGATCCTTGGAGGACCACACGTGACCTATGAACCGGAAGAGGGCCTTGAACATGCTGATAGTGTGGTTATTGGTGAAGCAGAAGAGTTATGGGGAAAGTGCCTGGCAGACTTCGAACAGGGGAAACTTCAGGAGATCTATCAATCGGAACAGAAAATAGATTTCTCCCGGAACGTCCTTCCGAGATGGGACCTGGTGGATACCAGTAATGTGCTGTCGCTCAGCGTTCAGGCCACTAGAGGGTGCCCTTATAAATGTGAATTCTGCATTGTCTCAAAAATGTTTGGCAGGAAAGTGCGATACAGGGATATTGATAATGTGGTTGAGGAGGTGGCAGCTCTTCCCATCCGGAACATCCTGTTTGTGGATGACAACCTGACCATCAATAAAAAATATGCACTGGAACTGGTACGAGGAATAAAGCCCTGCGAAATTACCTGGACCTGCCAGGCAAGCCTTGATGTGGCTGACGATGAAGAACTGTTGAAGGAAATGGCTGAAGCCGGATGCCGTTTTATCATATTGGGCTTGGAATCGGTCAATCCGGAAAGCATTAAAGAAACCAAAAAATTCCAGAACAAAGCAGAACACTATCTGGAGGCAATTCGTCGGATAAATAGAGTGGGAATTCAGGTTTACAGTTCGTTTATCGTTGGATTTGACCATGATACACTGGAAGAGTTTAACAATATCTATCAGTTTACCATTAAGGCTGAACTGCCTTATGTAATGATCAGCATTTTAGGTACACACGAAGGAACTGATCTGCACGAAAGAATGAAAAAGGAGGGTAGACTGGTTCAGAGAAAAGCAAAATATACGGGTGGTATGTTTCCTGTTCTTCACTACATGCAGATGTCCCAGCTTGAACTGTTCGACAAGTATCACGAAACCATGAACCGGTTATATACCTGGGAATCCATTGGAGAAAGAGCATTTCCCCTTTTTGAGAAAGGATTTTTTATTCGAACCAATAAAACCGATCAGAGTGGGTTTTTCTTTAAATTCAAAATGACCTTCAATCTTTTTGGGATTTACCTTTTTTCCAGGGATAAATACAAACGCCAGGCATTTTTAAAAATGATCGACCTGATCCGAAAGGATAAGATTGCCATTGAGTCAGCAGCGATCTTTCTTGTTTCCATGGAGGGATTTCGACGCCACCTACAGGTAATGAAAAAGAACCTTCACACATTCCGGGACGAGATAAAATTGCAGGATAAAGGAGCATGGAAAGAACAAATGGAAGATCAGAAATGAACGCAGGAGATTTTCAGGTGGGTATTGTCGGGAAAGGAAAAATGGGAACCAGTCTTTTTGGCTATCTCCTTGATTTTGAATTCCCACTGGTGTGGGTCTGCAAAAATAAAAATGATGTTGAGGAACTTGAAAAACAGGTAAGGAAAAGATGGACCAGAACGTTTAGAGCAGGACTTATTGATCGTGACCGGTATGAAAACAGGTTGAATCAAATCCGTGTAAGTCATTTGACTCAGAAGTTAGCACAATGTAATTTGATAATAGAAACCATAACAGAGGATCTTCGCCTGAAAAGAGAATTGTTTGAAACACTGGATCGGGTTACCAATAACGATTGTATCTTTGCATCCTGTTCCTCTTCCATTCCCCCGGAAGATTGGTATGCAAATGGTAACAGGAAAGATAAAGTGGTTGGGATGCATTTTTTTTATCCCGTTCCGTTTGCCAATATTGTCGAGTTAATCATTACCCGGAATACAAGCAGGCAAACGCTGCAGAACTCCCGGCTTTTCCTGAACCACATGAATAAGCAGTTTATTTTTCAGCAGGGGGAAAGTGCTTTTTTATTAAACCGGGTATTTTTGGATTTTCAGGCAGGAGCATACCAGTTGTGTAAAGAGAACAACCTTTCATTTAAAGAGATGGATGACCTGATTGTGAAGGATTTTTTTCCCGTGGGCGTTTTTGAGTTTTTTGATCGTGTTGGAATTGACGTAATACACAATGCAATTAACCGGTATACAAAAAATGCGAAGAACCGGGAATTTTTCCAGCCGTTGCTGAATCACCTGGGAAAAATGGTTAGAGAGAATAGGTTAGGGATGAAAACGGCCCATGGTTTCTATTCCTGGGAAGCACAGCAAAGAATCATACCGGGTAATAACAGCAATAAAAGCAGCATTGGGGCATGTTACGGGTCGATTAAAGAAAGGCTGAAAGGTTGGTATGTCAATGCTGCCACACGGTTTGTCGAACAGGGGTATTGTACAAAAGAAGAGCTCACATTTGGAGTCAAAGAATACATGAATTGTGATAAAGGTCCCTTCGAAATATAAAATAGGATAAATCAAATAGCTATGGATAGAAAAGTTGTGGTTACAGGGATGAATGTTATTTCTGCCCTTGGGCTGAATATCGAAACGAATTGGCAAAACCTGGTTCAGGGGAAGAGCGGTGTTAAGCGGATTTCATTGTTTGACCCGTCAGATCTGCAAACCCAGATAGCTGCTGAGGTACCGGTGGATTTTGATGATCTCGCCAGAGAATATATCCGGAAACGGTCGGCAAGGCAAATGACCAGAGTCACACAATTCTGTTTTTCCTGTGCCAAGGAGGCAGTGGCAAAAAGCGGAATCGATTTTGCTCATGTTGATAAAACCCGATGTGCTGTAATAATGGGCGTTGTAAATACCGGAAACTCCAGCGTGGAAAAAGGAACAACCATTCAGAATGCGATCTTGAAAAGCATGAATAATTCCATGTCTGCCTGGATTTCACTCGAATACAAACTTCTCGGACCAAATTATACGGTGACTACAGCATGTGCTTCCTCAGCCTATGCCATCGGATTGGGCTACGACCTGATTAAATCAGACAGAGCAGATATTGTCATTGTGGGTGGAGCGGATTCAATCATTAATCCGGAAGAGATCCGCGGATTTAATGAACTCTATGCCCTGTCGGTTGAAAATGATCCTCCGGAAAAAGCAAGCAAACCCTTCTCATTAAACAGGGATGGATTTGTTATTGGAGAAGGTGCAGGTGTTCTTATTCTTGAATCGGAAGCCTCTGCACTGGAAAGAAAAGCAACGATCTTTGCCGAAATTCCAGGCTATGCAATAACCAGTGAAGCCTACAATATAATGGCACCCATGAATGATGGGGAAGGCATGGCTTATACCATGAAACTGGCTTTGCAGAATAGTAACCTGAAACCGGATGATATTCAATATATTAATGCACACGGGACCTCTACAACCCTGAATGATCGCTATGAAACACTGGCCATTAAAAAAGTGTTTCAGGAACAAGCATACCAGATCCCCGTCTCATCATTGAAATCAATGATTGGCCATACCATTGGTGCTGCCGGTGCGATCGAGGCAGCGATTACTATCTTGAGCATTCGGGAAGGGACCGTTACACCAACCCTAAACTATGAAAAAGATCCCGAACTGGACCTTGATTTTGTTCCTGACAAAGCCAGAAAACACCCCATAACACATGCCATTTCAAACTCCTTTGGATTCGGCGGACACAATGCATCAATCATCCTGAAAAAGTATAATTCTTAAATAATGTGACTCCAATATATGTAAGAATTTTTCTATCTTTACATCCGTTTCTTTTAACAGGAATGTTGATGTTTTGTATACCTTGAAGAAAATGAACAGAATAACAGACGAGATTCGGAAAGAAGTGAGTGAAATTGTTTATCAATTTTTTGCCGATGAGTGCGAAGTAGAAATGGACGCAATAGATGATGGGACCGATATTTTTCAGGATCTCGGTGGTGATTCCCTGATGTTCCTCGAACTGATTGAAGTCTTTAAAAAGAAATATACCCTGAATATCGATCTTAAAACAATTGGTAAATACAATGTAAAGCATCCAGTGCGTACCGTGGGTCAATTGATCCAAACCCAATTGTTGATCATTGAATACGAGAATGCCATTCTGGAATTGGATTAACCCTGGTCGATAAATTCCTGCTGATGATCTATGGTTGCGGAGTTGATATTGAAGAGATAGACAGGTTTACCAGGCATTTGGATCGATATGAACCCCCTCCCTCCTTTATTGCTGATGTTTTTACCGAGAAGGAGATCTTGTTAAATAATACATCGTGCAAAGAAATCAGGTTTTCACTGGGTTTCTCCTGCAAAGAAGCAGTGTTCAAGGCGTTTGGAAAAAGCTGGACCAACAGCCCGATATCCTGGAAAGACATTGAATTAATCTTTCATGGAGATAAACCGGAAAATTATGAGATCGAATTGAGTGGTTATGCAAAGGAACTATTCATTCAACAGAAAATACAGCGAATAGATCCTCATGCAGAATATTCAGAAATCTTTGTGATGTTTCAGGTGGTTTTGATTAAGTAGATAGTTATGACAACAGCTTGGCTTTTTCCTGCCTTTATTTCGGAATACATTGGCAATGAGGATCAGACACTATCCTTGTTATCATCCGATTTTAATGCATTGCTAAAAAGAGCTGCTGAGGTTACCCAAACAAACCTGGACAGTTTTCAGATTGGAACCCATGACTTCCTTGCTGAAGAACATAAGAATCAATATATATCCTATGTGTTTAGTTGTGCCGTTGTGAATATCCTGAAAAGAAGAGGATTAAAACCGGATATTCTTTCCGGATTGAGTATGGGATTATACGCAGCACTGTATGCAGGGAATGCCATTTCCTTTGAGGATGGATTATGGTGTATAAAAAAAGCATATAATCTGTCAGTCACGAGATTGAATCATTATGATTTTGGGATGGGGGCAATCATTGGTCTTACGAATGAAGAGCTTGATAATATTGTTCTCTCCATCAGCCATGACGTTGATATCGTGAATACCAACGGGCTCCACTCGTATGTCATTTCAGGGATCTCCTCTGATGTTAAACAGGTTGCATTGAAAGCCCGTTTAGAAGGCGCATTTCATTCCGGATTACTTGATGTTTCTTGCCCCTATCATTCAAAATTTATGAGGGGTGTGGCTTCGGAATTTTATGAGTATGTTAGCGAGCTGAGTATAGAAACCTCTGAAATTCCGCTGGTCTCCCCGATCGATCAGTCAACCTTCAGGTTTAAAGAAGAAATTGCTCATGAACTGGCAAGGAACCTGGACTCTGAAATAAACTGGTATCGGACCATGCAAACCATGATTGAAATGGGAATTCAGACATTCATTGAGTGTGGTGCAGGAAAAAGCCTGTACAAGATGGGAAAATTTATTGAAGGAGATTTCAGCATTTTTTCAATTAACAAATTGCCGGGATACCTCAATGCATAAGGTGATGGTAACCATTATGCGAATAAGTTTGATACAAAACAGGAAAGCCTGACAGTTTGGTTTATTTTAATAAGATATTTTTTAAATTTGCTAACTCAAAAAATCAAGGAACAAAACGAATTGACGGGAAATGAACTATTGTTAAGCCTTCAGTGAAACAGGAGAAAAAATTATGTTAACGTTTAAGAAACAGAAGGTAACCATCGAGGATTTCTACAGACTGCTTTTTGGTGGAGAAAAAATCGAAATCAGCGAGGAGGTTATCAGCAGGGTGAAATCCAGTTTTGACTTTTTACAAGGTTTTTCAAAAGATAAAATTATCTATGGGATCAATACAGGACTTGGTCCCATGGCACAATACAGGATCGATGAGGCGGATCAGATAGAGCTCCAGTATAATCTCATTCGCAGCCATTCGGCTGGTACCGGTGATCCAATCCCTGCTATCTATGTGAAATCGTTGATGATAGCACGGTTAATCACTTTCCTGCAAGGCCATTCCGGCGTTCATCCGGATATAATTCACCTGCTTAAGGAGATGATTAACCGGGAGATCTACCCGTTGATTTATGAACATGGAGGTGTAGGTGCAAGCGGGGACCTTGTTCAATTATCTCACCTGGGGCTTGCAATGATAGGCGAAGGAGAAGTTATTCATCAGGGAGAAACCCGTCCTACCCGGGAGGTGTTTAATAAATATTCCATTCAACCACTGAAAATGTATATTCGTGAGGGACTTGGAATTATTAACGGGACATCAGCCATGTCGGGTATCGGTGTGATAAACCTGATACAGGCAAGAAATATTCTGAATTGGTCTGTGATCATTTCCTGCCTGATCAATGAGATTGTCGAATCCTTTGACGACCATTTTTCATTGGAGCTCAACCAGGTCAAATTGCATGAGGGACAGAATACCGTTTCAAAGTGGATGAGGGATATTCTTTCAGATAGTCAACTGATCAGAAGAAGATCCGAACACCTCTATAACAACCATATCGGCCCCGGTGTATTAAACGATAAGGTACAGGAGTACTATTCGGTTCGCTGTATACCCCAAATTCTTGGACCTGTAATGGATACAATTCATTATGCAGAATCAGTTGTCATGAATGAAGTGAATTCTGTGGATGATAATCCGATCATTGACCGGGATAATGAGAATGTTTTTCACGGAGGTAATTTTCATGGTGACTACATTGCCATCGAAATGGATAAGGTGAAAATAGCCATTGGCAAACTATCCATGCTGGCAGAACGACAATTGAATTTCCTGTTGAACAATAAGCTGAATGGTCGGTTACCACCCTTTGTGAATTTAGGGAAACTTGGGCTGAACTTTGGAATGCAGGGGATTCAGTTTACAGCAACATCAACGGTTGCTGAAAACCAAACGCTATCCTTTCCTGCATATATCCATAGTATCTCATGTAACAACGACAATCAGGACATTGTAAGCATGGGAACCACTGCGGCATTGATAACAAAAAAGGTGATCGAAAATGCATATGAGGTCATTGCAATTGAACTCATCGCTGTTCTCCAGGCGGTGGATTACCTGGAGATTGAGAAGAAACTTTCGGCATTCAACCGGTCTGTTTTTAAAGAGGTACGGGAGATCATTCCCAAATTTACCAGTGACCATGGGATGAGTGATGAGATCCGGACAGTGAAGGATCACCTAATGAGCACCAGAATGAAAATGAGTTAGGACCAGATGAAATATCTGTTTAACCTCCTGTTATGAAACATGTATTGGTTACCGGTGGTTCACGCGGTATTGGACAGGCCATTTGCCTGAAAATGGCCGGATTGGGTCATCACGTTTTGATCAACTACAACAAAAGTAAAGACAAGGCCGAACAAACCCTGCGGCAGATCGTGGATGGTGACGGATCTGGTGAGCTGATACGGTTTGATGTTTCAAAGCTTTCCGAAATTGATGCTGCACTGGAATCCTGGTCCGAACGGAATCCGGAGAAGTACATTGAAATATTAATAAACAATGCGGGGATCCGCAAAGATGCTATTTTGGTTTGGATGACCGATGAGGAGTGGATGGATGTGATCAATACCAACCTGAACGGTTTTTTTTATCTGACCAGAAGGCTGGTAAAAGATATGATGGTTGGGAAGTATGGCAGGATTGTAAATGTTGTCTCTTTATCCGGCATAAAGGGTCTTCCAGGTCAAACGAATTATGCCGCGTCAAAAGCGGGGGTTATTGCAGCAACCAAATCGCTTGCACAGGAAGTTGGTAAGAAAAACGTTACGGTGAATGCCGTTGCTCCGGGTTTTATCGCTTCGGATATGACCAGGGATCTGGATGAAAAGGAGCTTAAATCCGTTATTCCCTTGAATCGTTTTGGCACTCCGGAAGAAGTTGCCGAAACGGTTGCATTCCTTGTATCAGATGGGGCATCCTATATTACAGGCGAAGTCATATCAGTGAATGGCGGATTATACACTTGAGTAAGTAAAATCTGAATTTTGCAATTATTGTAACAGGAATATCGATGCGAAGGGTGGTTATTACAGGAGTGGGTGTCTATTCGACGATTGGCAAAAACCTCTCCGAGGTGAGGGATTCACTTTACTATGGTAAATCGGGAATAGGATTGGATCCGGAAAGAAAAAAAATGGGTTTCCGTTCCGCTCTTACCGGAATGATTGATAAACCGGAATTGAAAGGCCGGCTTCATAGAAGATTAAGGGTTGGACTGGGAGAGGAGGGTGAATATGCTTTTATTGCAACTGAAGAAGCATTGGATAATGCCGGGCTTGACCGGGAGTTCCTGGAGAAACATGAAGTAGGAATTCTTTACGGAAACGATAGCACCGCAAAGTCAGTTGTTGCATCCTTTGATTTGTTGAGGGAAAAGAAGGATACAACCATGCTGGGTTCAGGCTCTATCTTCC
>CAZTES010000081.1:0-13042 GCA_964612275.1 uncultured Rikenellaceae bacterium | reverse complement strand
GTGAAAATCCATCAAGCTCAATTGCAAGTTTTAACTTATTACAAAAAAAATCAACGATATAATTATCAATCGGTTTTTGTCTGTGGAAATCATAACCCATCATTTGTTTCCCTTTCAAATACTGCCATAATCTAATTTCAGATTGTGTACTGTTGTTCCTTAATTGCCTGGCCAGTTCTTTTAATTTTGGATTATAATGAATCTTCATTTAAGTTAGTTGAGGTTTCGCAAAAATGTTCTCCCCTCTAATAAGAGGGGTAGGGGGTGTGTTTAACCATACAGATCATTACAGCTCTTTTTAAATTCATTCTTAGCTCTCTGTTTTTATCGCGTTTAATTAAAAGAAATAATCTCAGCGTTTCCCGTTACCCGGAATTCAATCCGAACTGTCGCTGCTCCCTCTCCTGTGAATTTCCCGTCAAACAAAATCTTATGATCCCCGGGCTCTGCCATCATGGAATCGGTTGGTATCTGTCGAAGGATGTTCCACGAACTATCAAACAGGATTGCCTGACCATCCCCTTTGTATTGAAGGATATCACCCGGTTTGAGGGTTGTATGGATGGCAATGGTCTTGAATTGATCCAGTGCCATCGAGATATCGGTAAACCTTACGGATGGAGAATCAGCAACCAGTTTTATGGTAAATTGAAGTGGCTGCTCTTCGTAGGGATTGGTAAAAGGGAAGGTTGTTCCGGTGGGTTCTCCGGGCTGTTTATCAGCCCATGGATGATCGTTCTTCAGGTTGGTATGGACAGGGATCCAGCGCCAGCTTTCTTCAGATAGTTTCTCAAGATGAAATTCCCTGCTAATGTCCTGCATCAATCGTTTCTGATCGTTGCTGAATGCATCCCCCATGCGCAGGATCTCCCAGTTTTTAATTGCCTGAAGAATTTCTTCACTATCACCGTTCTTCTCAACAATCGTGGGTGAGGTAACCAGGCAAAATCCGGCATCGAACCCTGCCGCCCGCGCCAGCAACCATTCGATATCTTCAATACTGGTCTCCGGCGACATACGGAACCAGCCAAGCATGGGGGGGATCAGGTTCCGGTAAAAGAAATCCTGGTTCAGCAACCGAAGCTGCGTCTGACTCTCCCGGAATCCGGCATACCACGGCTCACCCCAGTTCATTCGTGTAAACATGTGCCAGAAGAAATGGCCTGGATTGCTGGCATCGGTAATGACTTTCCCCTGTAGCTCCGGCTTCAAATGATCATACCAGATCTTTACAAAACGCTGCCTGCCATACTGTCCCATGCCGGTTGACCAGTTTCCTTCCAGCCCGTCGAAAGAGATCTGGCGAAGACCGGTCTGGTTAAACAGTTCTGCAATCTTTTTAGCCACCTCCTCTGAAAGGGAATTGTCGGTCAGGAACGTTTTATACGGATGATCAATCAGTTTACCAATTGTTGAACCTGCTTGATGGGAGGATGCCTGCGTGTCAAATGATCCCCGTTCGCAGTCCATCAGCTTCCAGGGTAGATCCTCAGATACACGGTTATAACGGATGATCTCATGCCCGATCACGGCAGCGTGAAGTGTATTGTTCTTCATCTGGTTGAAGAAATCGGGGCTTTCTATTTCAATTTCCGTTGTTTCCCTATCAATATCACTCACAATGTGACTTTCACCGACTCCGGCAAGCCGGGGATCGGGCACAGGAGTGACATATGGATCATTGGTGGTTATGAAATTTGACAGGGTATGAACCCCGATCCGGATACCCTGTTCTTCAGCTCTTGCAACACATCGTTTCAGGCTTTCCCAGTTGTCAGGAAAGAGCTCTTCGCGCAAATCGAAATGGCCCCAGTTTTCAAATGGGCTGCCATGGTACAGGTATTTGAGTCCGGCTTTGCTGACCAGGTTCAATGCTTCATCCAGGTTATTCTCACCAAAATCAACGATCAGGTATGCTGCTGTTGCACCCGGGGAAATTTTGCCCCATTTCCCATCGATGAAGGGGTGGGGCAGGTTCTCCTCAACTTCAATCTCTCCAAGGACGGATAATGCCTGATCAGCAGGAGATCCGAAAAGGGCTATTTTTGAACCGGTAATCCCGCCATCCTCAAAAGCCGGAACAACATACCGGTCATGGTTCCAGACCGGTGTTACCCTCTCTTTGTTCCTGTTCCTGCAATATGCCTGGAGAATACTGCCGTATTCAGCTATCCTGGCTGTTTGCCCGCGGTAAAGGATCTTAATACTATCCTGGACATCAACGTAGCTTGATGTGGAGAAAATATCATAAGCCGGTTCAGAATCGTCCTCGTTGGTAGGGTAGCCCCCCAGTGTCTTCAAATTCAATGCCTGGATGCCAATGGCAAAATCGTCATCGCGTACAACACCCACAGACTCACCGATTGTTTTACTGATGGTGGTGGGAAACGGACCCCACAGAACAAGCTCGATCTCTTCCGAAGTTTCGACAGATAGCAATTCGAAGGTTATGTGGCTCTTTTTTTCTTCAAATCGGATCGTGGCATCAGCCAGATTTTTCGAAAAATGCAGTACGATGGTTTGATCGGATTCTTGGAACAGGGCCGAGGAAGGAGACTCATATTGACCCTCTATCCGGATGCTGATCAGGGACGATTCCTGGTTCTTCGGAAAATAATCTTTCCCGGTCGATTTATCGATCAGGGAGATTACATGACCCGTTCGGTCAATGCCCATCCGAAAATGTTCCGTTTCCAGGGTTTGGTGCTTCCTGGAACAGGAGCAAAACAAAGATGTTAAAATAACAAGAAGAGCAATGTTTTTCATGGGGGCAGTTATGAGTTATGAGTTATAAGTATATAAGTTATGCCATAGGCATCACCATGTGATAAGTTGTTAAGTTAAGCAATAGGCATCACTATGTGATAAGTTGGATGCTATATTTTTGGTTCTAAGGTTATTTTTCCTTGATAAAAAAAATAGAATATGTCGCCCCTTCCCCTTAGGGATCACTATGTGACAGGGCTAATGATTCCTTTGCCTGTTCATTTCTACATAGATACCATCCCTTCGGGATTGGCCCTTTCTTCAGCTATTTTCTCATAAAAAAGAATAACGCCTCAAAGTCCAGAAGGGACGACATATAGTAGATACAAGCCATTGAATAATTTCTGAGCCCTGAAAGCCTGCCTGCCGCCCAGGCAGGGGCGACATAATCCAGATCATTTTATTCCGTCAGCATGTGTTCCGGCACGTCTATTGGTGTAAAACTGTCAAGTGATTTGTTTATTTCAATCACAAGAACGGTATCATCCGGATCAACGGGCTTCTCCGGAAGCCGGATAATGACTTCTGCTTTTTCCTGATTCCATTCAAGCTCCTTACCTCCCAATAATACTGCATGTATGATTTTGATACCTTTTAAGACCGGTAATTTCAAGTTCCCATCCGGCCATTGCAACAGGTGGATATAGATTTTATTCCCTTTATGCGTAGACGCTATCCATCGTTGTGGTTTATACGGGCCTCCCCGGGTTCCATAGATTGATTCACCATATTTTTTCATCCATTCACCAACCTCTTTCAGTCGGTCAATCTGCCGCTGTTCGATTCGGCCATCCATCATGGGCCTTGGTGGTAATGATCAGGTATTTCATCCCGGCTTCTTTCGCGATCTCCACCCATCTGGCGGCATCAAACAATACCGGATTGAACTCCTTGTAGAGGTTATCATACTCATCAATGGGCACCTGGGGTCCACGCGACCATCCGATCTCGGTTCCCCTGAGCGTTACAGGTCCCCAGTGGATAAACATCCCAAACCGCATATCCATCCATTGCTCCAGGGATCCCTGATGGGTTTTCAGATCAGAATTTGCTTCACCACCACCGAATGATTGGGGGAGGGAGGGGTGTGCAGTGCAAAGTATAAGTAATAGAGAGAGTGCATGGTTTGAGAGATGGTATTTCATGGGGGTAGTTATACGTTATGCCGTAGGCATCCCTACGGGATAAGTTGATAAGTTATACGTTATAGGGTGTAAAATCTTCGGCCGTATAGGTGTTGCTTTTGAATTGCTTTTTGGCTTTATTCAGGTAGTTAATGTAACCATTGAGTAAGCCAAGAGCATTATTAATCAAATCTTTTCCTTTGGTGAATTCATTTTGAGTTATATACTCTTCGTCTAAAGCCGTAATGAGTTGGTCAATCAATTCATGCAATGAGCCCCTGCTGTGATGGCAGAATTGAATGTTTTCCTGGAAATGATATCGTCCAAAACCTTCTGCTATGTTTTCGGTCGCTGATCGCGATGCTCTTTTCATGCCATCCGTTAAAGAATATTTTTCTTCCTCAGGAAATTTTTTAACCAGGTCCATTATGAAAATCCTTACCCTTCTGCATGCCTTCCAACATTCCAGATCCTCAAAACTTACTATCTTTTTTGATCTCATATATAATTCAATGCTTATAATTAATTTAATTATTTTAATACCAACAACTTATAACATATAACTAATAACTTATAACTGAATCCTCATCGAGGATTCGAAACGGAAACTCCCCCGAAGGAACACGGGCGTTTTTCATGATCTCCTCCATCCGTTTAACTATATCGGGATACTCTCCGGAGAGGTCATTCGTTTCACCAATATCGTCCGCCAGGTTATACAATTCGGTATGCAGGCTATCCCTGAAAATGTTCTGACGAACACCCTTCCATTCACCAATTCGCACCATTTGCTGTCCTCCGTAGGATGGAAATTCCATGTAGAGGTATTCATGTTTTTTCTGATCTTCTTTTCCGAACAGGGCAGGGGTAAAGGGGATGCCATCGACGTTTGCCGGGGAATCTGCGCCGGCAATCCCGGCAAGGGTAGGCAGTAGATCCTGGAACGCACCGATGTGGTCGGTAATCGATCCGGGCTTAATTTTCCCCGGCCAGTATGCGACCAGGGGCACCCTGATTCCCCCTTCATAAACACTTCCTTTCAGTCCCCTGAAGGATCCGGCACTATTAAAAAATTCCGAATCTGATCCTCCTATCCGGTCATAGGTCGGACCGTTATCGGAGGTAAAAATAACCAGTGTGTTCTCTTCAATTCCAAGTTCTTCCAGCAGATCCATGATCTCACCGATCCCCCTGTCCATGTGGGTGATCATGGCTGCATATCCTGCTCTCGGGTAAGGATGCTGAAGGTAACTCCGGTGAACATACTCCTCTTCCGGGATTTTCCCTTTGTATTCATCAAGGCTCATTTCCGGCACCTGGATCGAGAGGTGTGGAATAATAAAAGGCAGAAAAAGGAAAAATGGCTTTTCGTTGTTTTCAGAAATGAACTTCTTCGCCTCTTCGATAAAGAGATCCTGGGAATGCTGTTCGCCGTACAGTTCACGGGTATTACCCTCCAGCCATACGGTATCCTGGTTCCTGATGAGATATCCCGGATAGTGATTGTGGGCATGGCGCTGGCAGTTGTATCCAAAAAAGAGGTCGAAGCCCTGGTTGTTAGGATCTCCTTCCGAACCGACCTTTCCAAGGCCCCATTTGCCCATTGCTCCTGTAGCGTATCCTTTCCCTTTAAAAATTTCTGCGAGAGTGATCAAACTATCAGCCAGGGGCATCTGACCCCAGAAGCCATCTCCCCCTTTCACTTCAAAATTATTCCGGATAAAGGCATGCCCGGCATGCTGCCCGGTCATCAGGACACACCGTGATGGAGCACATACAGGACTGCCGGAGTAAAACTGGGTAAACCGGATGCCTTCTTCAGCCAGTTGATCAATGAAAGGAGTTTTAATGATCTTCTGTCCATAACACCCCAGTTCATTATACCCCAGGTCATCAGCAACAATAAGGATGATGTTTGGTGGAGTTTCTTTTTCACTGGTGCCAATATGGCAACGTGTTAACAGAAAATTAGCCGATAATGTCACAAGAAGAATGGTGAATGCTTTAGAGGTGATTTTCATTAAATATGATTTAATTGGTTAATAAAAGTTCGTTTGGTCAACCAAAAAACATCTTGGATACAAAAACATCCTGAAATTCCCGGAAGGATTCCAGGGAGATATGGCTTGTGATTTTCAGTATCTTTTCCCACTCTTTATACTCCTGGAAAAGTGCCATTTTTGCACCAATCAGCGCTGTGTTTCCAAACCGGGTGATCTTTTCCACAGGAAATTCAAGCAAACCAAGGCTAATGGCGTTTTCGAGGTTAATGAAATTTCCAAATGCTCCGGCAATGAACAGTCCATCGATTGCTGATTTTTCGATTCCCAGTTGAGCAGTAAGAATATCCACACCGGAAGCAATTGCTGCTTTGGCAAGCTGGAATTCATGGATGTCCTTCTGGGTCAGAAATACCTCCTCATCGAGCAGGATTTTATTCCTGTCTCCGGTAATTTGTCCGGCAACATCAATCCACCCCTCTTCAAGAAACATGGCTACGGCGTCGATAAGACCGCTGCCGCATATTCCACGTGCTTTCTCGTTTCCAAGGGTATGGTAGGAGAGTCTGTTTTTTCCCATAAAAACGGAAGATATGGCTCCTGTGGCTGCAGTCATTCCCATGGTGATGCTGGTTCCTTCGAACGCCGGTCCTGCTGCTGTGGAGGCACAAAGAATCCTCTCCCTGTTTCCCATGCAAATCTCTCCATTGGTTCCCAGGTCGATCAGAAGGTTGATCTTCTCCTGGCGATGCATCCCCGTGGACATGACCCCGGCTAATATATCGCTTCCGACAAAACTGCCAATGGAGGGATAAAAGGTAATCTTACAATCCGACAGGCACTCCAGTCCCAGCTGATGTGGGCTGAACTCAACGAATTTATCCTTATGAGATTCAAAGGGGTATGCGGATAAAGGGGTAAGATCCAGGCTGCAAAAGGTGTGTTGCATTACGCTGTTTCCCACAATGACGATTCGGCGAATTTCCCCGCTATGATCTCCGGAAAGTTTACGAATCAGGTTTGATATATCACCTCTTACCGTTTCCTTAAGGATATCCCGACCATCCCGGTTTACGGCAAAATCAACCCGTGACATAATATCTGCTCCATATTTTGACTGGGAATTCAGCAAGGACAGGACATTCATTATTTTTCCGTTAGAACGGTTGAGAAGCTGCCCAACAATGGTGGTTGTACCCAGGTCAATGGCTATTCCCAATCCTTCGTGCGGAGTGAAATCAAACTCGCTGTTATCGGCAAGAATAATGGTTTCAAACTGTCCGATTTCAAGTTCAACCGGTTCATCCACAACACACATACACGCCAGCTTAACATCCTTCGGAAGGTTCAGTTTTCTGGCATACTGGTCGTGTTTCTCTGTAGCCCTGAGTTTACCCCTCCGGACCCTGATCCGGCACCTTCCGCATGTCCCTTTACCACCGCATGGAAATTCTATTCCATACTGGTGAAGAATATCAATAAGGGGAGTGCCCCGGGGTACTTTCTTTTCAATACCCAAAGGCTCTAACCGGACGTTGGTGTATTCAGGTAAATGCGCCAAATTGTTAAATTCCTGTTATTTCAGTAATCAGTTTTTTCCCCTCGGTAACAGCAGAAGTAATACCCTGTGAAACATTAGGCGTACTCCTGATATGCTCCAGAAGAGTGTTCAATTCCTGGAGTTTGCTGATTATTTCATCATTGGCTGAATGTTGTAATGTTTCCTGCAGGATCCTTATCTTTTCATAATCCTGGATTCCTTCCTTCAGTTTTTCGAAACGAATGGAACTTCTGGGACCGGGATAAACGAAGTAGGTGTCTCCGGCAGGCCAGGTACGGAACCGGGAATCTTTTAAAGGGTCTTTAACCCAGGAATTGTATGCCCATCTCAGAAATCCGTCAAATTCCATTGCAGCGGCAAACCATCCTTCAAAGGTTGACTCGGCAGGAGGGGAGAAGGTAAAATTATTCGGACGTGGAATGCCACAGGCAACATAGTAGGTTGTAACCTGTCCTCTCTCACTGCGAATTTTTGCTGTTTCTCTTGAACTGGCTTGTACATGCCCCCAATTGTAACTGAAATCATGGATGTTTGAATTAACTTCCTCAAAATAGTGCCCTGCCATGGCGATTTTGAATTCAGGCACCGTTCGGTGCAAAAAGTCAAACATGTTTTTCATCTCATCCAGGTTTCTTTCATCGAGGGCAATGGTAATTTTATCCAGCCAGCCCATTTCCATCAGATGAGCCCTGAAATCATAAAGGAACGGTCTCCATATTTCTTCATATTGTGCAGTTCCTGGTTTCGCTTCGATAGTTACAAATTCCGAGGAATCTTCATCCAGGAAGGTGAACAGGTTTCCCCACGGGACCATGGAGTAACAGTTGATCTGACGGGTAATGCCACACTCCATGGCAAGCGACACATAGAGGTCAAAAGTGTGGTAGTCGAATTCCCATCGTCCGTCTGAGTTTCTGATCCAGGTGATCATTGATTCAAAGGGATCGTACGTTTGCCCACCCCAGGGTTTGTCCACGATCGAAGTGGTAATGCACTTCTGTCCCGCCCCGGCAAGCAGGGTAAGCAAGGGGCGTAGCAATTCCAGATGCTCCTGTGACCAGAGTTCAACATCGTGATACCGGGCAACCGCAAAAGGATTCTGCCAGAGATCCAGGTGGAACGACCATGCTGACGGTTCGGGTAATGTCCAGTTTTGAACCTGAACTGAAAGGGTGAATTGAATGGTGCTGTCTGACGCTGTTTTCACCTCAATCCTGCCGGAGTAATTCCCGGGCTCGGTCTCCCTTGGAATAGAAAGGGTTACCCACAACGGTCTTGTTGAATGCGCAGGTATGGTAAATACCGATAATGTATCCAGGATGTCACCGGCAAGGTGGGAGGGAATGGTATCTGCACTGCGGTAACCGCAACCCGATGAGAATTCGTCGGTTAAAACATACCGGACCGGTCGGATCCGAATCGATCCGACCCCAATCTCCCTGCCCTGTTTATCCGTTAAACCTGTTACTGATGGTTTGACCTTTTTAATATTTTCTGCTGACCACAGCAACAATTGCGCATGGACCACTTCACCTTTCCATGCGGAAATCTCCAGCTCGCGGATGACCTCAATATCGGGAGGAGTGCTCCTCTCGTAACGGACATTTGTTGATCCGTAGCTTCCCTGAAGACCGGGTGGAACAGCCTGCCAGATAGTAGCATCCATGGTATCCGGATCTGCCGGCTCGTCAAATCCGGACTCCAGGGGAGTAGTCCCTGTATGACATCCCCAGAGCAGTAGGATAGCGAATGATAATAATCCAGAAAGGAGCCATTTCATGGTGTGATTGTTGTCCTTCATGCGTGATGATATTTTGTTGCTTAAGTTAATATATTTATTCTTTGTACCGCACCTACGGAGCGGATTAGTGTCTTCGGTTTATTTGGTATCTACCAACGTTTCGCTCCGCTGGAGCGAAAGAATAGTAGCATTCATATGGGCTATGATGTATTATTATACGTATTGGTATATATATTGTAATGCTATTTTTTTCTGTTTTATAATTGCTCCTTAGGAGCAAAACATTGGTAGTCCAAATGAATCTGAGAATTAAAAATAGTCGCTCCAGAGGAGCGAAACAATAAAAAAGACTCGCAAATTCCATTCGGTGTTTTATTGATTCGGATTGAAAAAGATCAATCAACGGGCCAATATTATCTGATTCCCTCCTCTCTTGATTTGAGCGGATTGCCTCATAAAGTAATTAATTCATTTTTATTTTAGACAACATTTCTTTTTTAACGATTCATTTTTGGCAGAAACCGATCCGTCTGACCGATTGGCCGGTCTGACGTATCGCAAAACAATCTCGTACCACGACTGAGCGGCAGCTTGTGTGAAGGCAAGATCGTGCTACGAGTACTCACCTCTTTAATCGTCGGACGAACTGTAGTCGTCCGACGAAGGATCAGGCTTTATCTGTCAGACCGGAAACCCTGCCTGCCGTGTAACACTTCACAATTTCGGTAAAAAAAATAATAATCGGGATGTAGATTATATCGCAGGTCTTTCTACCGAATTGTTCTTAACCATCTAAATTTACCCCGGCAGGGGTAAAACAATGAGTAACCACCGGTGGTAACCGGTGGTTAATAGATACGAGGAGTTAACAACCCTGCAGGGGTTGAATTCTTTTATTTAAAGTGTTAAAATTCAACCCCCTGACTGTCAGGCAGGAGTGAAATATTTATAGCCACGGGATTCATCCTGGGGTTTACGTGCACAGAAAGAAAAACAGCCCAACTACCTGGTTATTTAGCCGGAAAACACTCCCTGGACCGCTAATTGCCAGGCACCAAATAGGACAAATTCTTTTTGACTGGGAACCATATACCAGGAACTGTGAACCAGCCCCGAAGGGATGTGCCACAGGCATCCTTATGGGGCCTATGGAAAAACTATTTTTTAAATCGGTTGCTGTCCCTATTTACACTGTCCCTATTTACATATTTTTTTAATCAACGAAAGCTCCAGATATTTTAAACGCCCATGCGTATCGGCAGGGTGGATTTTTAACCACCTCTTCCGGGACTTCAATCAGTATTCCCTTGCCAATATTCTCCCACTTCAACGGATGATCATAACCAAGCATGGTAACGGTTGCCCCTTTTTCCGGTTGAATGGAACTGAGCAAAATTTTTGTTGGAGGAGCGGTCTCATCTTTATCGGCAAGATAGATTGCAAAAACAGATCCATCTTTCAGGGATGTCAGGCATGTTTTCCCTTCCTTGTAGGGTGGGATGGGTCTTGTATTATAGATCGCTTCCCCATTTACTTTCATCCATTCCCCGATTTCCTTCATGCGGCTGATTGCATCGGGGGGCAGCTCTCCGTTCGGTCCGGGACCAACATTCAGCAGGTAATTGCCCCCTTTGGCGACAATATCGGCCAGCAGGTGTATGATCTGACGGGTTGGCTTATACCGGTCGTTCGGGTTGTATGACCATGACCCTGCCATGGTCATACAGGTTTCCCATGGATAGTCAGGTGGCTCATGAGGAACATGCTGCTCCGGGGTACGGTAATTTTCATACTTGCCTGTAACGGTACGGTCAACGATGATCAATCCGGGTTGTTTGTATCTTGCCATAGCGGCAATTTCAGGCATATCGATATCCTGGTTAAACTGTTCTGATCCCAGCCAGGCCCGGCTTTCATCATTCACCGTCTCTTTCGGTCTTACCCATCCGCCATCCAGCCACAGGATATCCACCTTCCCATAATTCGTCATCAACTCTTCAATCTGTCCATAGGTATAGTCTTTGAAGCGTTGCCAACGCTCCGGGTGCTTTTCAGGATCGTAATTCACGTTCCTGTCCGGTGTGGCGAAATAGGGCCACCAGTAATCGTCGGAATGCCAGTCGGGTTTCGAAAAATATGCACCCACTTTAAATCCTTCTGCACGGAATGCCTTAAACAGGGCTTTGGTGATGTCGGTTTTCGGATGCTTGTGGAAGGGACATGCCGGATCAGTAATCTTATAATCGGTCAGTTTGGTATCAAACATGCAGAATCCATCGTGGTGTTTAGTGGTAAATACCAGGTATTTCATGCCGGCTTCCCTGGCAAGTTTTGCCCAGCTTTCCGGATCAAATTGAATGGGGTTGAACGTTGTTTTCAGGTTTTCATAGGCTTTAACATAGTCTACATAATTGTCCATGTTTCTGCGGCACCAGGGTACATCCTCGGAGCAGATTGACCAGGATTCAACAACACCCCACTGGGAATAGGGTCCCCAATGCATCATGAAACCAAATTTCAGGTCCTGCCACTCCTCCAGGTTTTTCAGAACGAGAGGGTCAGTTTCGGTATCAGCAGGTTGAGCAGATGCGGATAACAGCATCAGTAAAAGAGGGATGAATATGCAGGATTTTCGGTTTCGATGGATACGTGTTGTTTTCATGGGCTTTTTTTAAGTTCCGCACCTACGGAGCGGGTGGTTTTACGTGTTTTTTGTGCTACCAATGTTCCGCTCCTCCGGAGCGCATTATTATTTTATTCTGTGCTACCAACGTATCGCTCCTCCGGAGTGGAGGGGGTGCGTGGTTTGATACACTACTAATGTTCCGCTCCTGCCTGCCATCCAGGCACAGCTTGCGGAGCGAAAAAATAGTTGAGTCCATTCGTGCTGCCTACCCTTTACCCGTTTTGAGCGATAATTTCTTCAATTTGATTACATTCTATTTTTCATTTGCTCCAGCAGAGCAAAACGTTGGTAGAAAATAGATCATTTTTCCTGAATCCAAATTGCTCCATAGGAGCAAAACCCTGGTAGCATTAATTTGTCAAACGAATAAAATCGCTCCGTAGGTGCGAAACAATTACTATGTGTCAAAGAAATCAAAAAGATATTTAATATTGTATTCAACATCAAATTGTTTCAATAATTCAATGTATTCTTCTCTGAATGTCCTTGTCCGGTGATGTTCTTCTTGGTTCATTATATATTTGATTACCGAATCTCTTTGTTCTTTGCTATATGAAAATGCTCCAAAACCTTCCTGCCAGTAAAACCTGAATTTTGACAATTTGTTCTCGTTTATGAAGAGCGAAGAATCAGATTTAATATCCCTGACAAGGTCTGAAATCCTAATATCAGGCGCCAAACCAAGGAGCATATGGATATGGTTGTGTGTGCCATTAATTGTAAGCATTTTCTGCTTTTGATTAGTAACAATTCCGGTAATGTATTTATAAAGTCTCTCTTTAAACGCAGGAAGGATCATTGCTTCTCTGCTTTTAACGGCAAAAATCAAATGGATGGTTATTTGTGAGTATGTGTTTGCCATAATCTTAACTTACTTGTTCCGCTCCTCTGGAGCGGGTGGTTTTACGTGTTTTTTGTGCTACCAACGTTCCGCTCCTCCGGAGCGAATTATTTTTTTCTGTGCTTTTTTTATAAAGTTCCGCTCCTCTGGAGCGGGTGGTTTTACGTGTTCTTCTGTGCTACCAACGTTCCGCTCCTCCGGAGCGAGCAAATAGTTGAATCTATACGGGCTACCAACCTCTTACTCGTTTGGAGCGATAATTCCTTCCATTTGATTACATTCTATTTTTCATTTGCTCCAGCAGAGCAAAACGTTGGTAGAAA
>CAZTES010000080.1:0-13282 GCA_964612275.1 uncultured Rikenellaceae bacterium | reverse complement strand
TTCAGGAGCGTTGAAAACGTTGGCTGTCAGCCTGATGAAAATTGCCAATGACATCCGTATGCTGGGATCCGGTCCCAGATGTGGAATTGGTGAAATAAACCTGCCAGCCAATGAACCCGGCTCCTCCATTATGCCAGGGAAAGTCAACCCAACCCAATGCGAAGCCCTTACCATGGTGTGTGCACAAGCCATCGGAAACGATGTAGCTATTGCTGTCGGAGGTATGCAGGGACACTACCAGTTGAATGTTTTTAAACCGGTCATGATCTATAATCTGTTGCAATCAGCCCGATTGATCGGGGATGCCTGTGTCTCTTTCAATGACAACTGTGTTGTTGGAATAGAACCAAACCTGCAAAATATTAAAACAAATTTGGAGAACTCCCTGATGCTGGTTACAGCATTGAATACACACATTGGCTATGAGAATGCAGCCAAAATAGCGAAAAAAGCACACAGTGAAGGAAAAACACTCCGTGAAGCCGCTCTGGAACTGGGGCTCGTTACGGATGAACAATTTAATGAGTGGGTTGATCCGTCAAAAATGATCGGTACCATGGATTAGTTCAGTAGTATCGTGTTACTTATGGAAGGATTCTGATGAAGCGACTATTTGTCATTTTGACCATATTGGTTTTATTTCCGCCACTTTACGCACAGGACAGTTTTCTGGGCCTCTCAATGGGTGCATCGTTCCCCCTCGGGGACTATGCATCCGGTGACAATGCATTCAGCAGCGGTTATGCCGGAACAAATTTTGTGCTGAATTTTGACGCATCCTATGTGGTTGCTCCTTACATTGGTATTGGCGCCACCTTTTCATTCGGCTCCAATTATGCGGATGAAGATGCACTGAAAGAGACCCTTTTAACCGACCTGGATAAGCGGTACAACCAGATCGATTTCCCTGCTCCGGAAGATGCCGAATTCAGCATTAACATGGGCAAATGGACATACATCAACCTCATGGTGGGACCCAACATATCCATACCCCTGGCGATTCTCCACCTGGACTTTAGGGCACTGGGTGGAATTACTTTTTTAACTCCACCAGAGAGAGAGGTGGGAATCACATGGACCGGAGATGAGATCTTCACCTCCCAATCGTCCCAATTGATCCATTTTGGCTATGTTCTCGGAGCAGGTATCCGGTTCGGAATGAGGGGGTCTACGGGTATCCGCATTGCAGCAGATTACTTCTCAAGCAAACCAGCAATGAAAATAAAAACCGATCACCTCCTGATTCCCGAAAAGGATAAGACGGTTACATTTGATCTTCCCATGAAAACACTGCATCTGACAGTGGGGTTATGCTTTAACTTTTAATCCTTTGATTTTCTGCCGGAGGGAATTCCAAAATTGTACGATAACTTTAAATAAAGTATATCGCTCTGCTGTTCCTTATCCGTCACAGGTAAACTATACTTGTCAGAGGTGTAGATCAAATAAAGTGCTCCGAAAGGAGGTTTGAATCGCCACCCGAACAATCCATAGTAGTAAAACCTGTCTTCACGGGTATTATTTTGTGCAAGTAACCGTATCCATAAATCCCTGGTGAAGTTATAATCAAGGGTCAGTATATTGATGAAGGTTGAATTTTGATCCGGATCTGGTGAAAACTTCAGTTGATTAAAACTATAACTGACCGATAATCGTTTAACCGGTCTTACTTTTACACCTCCTGTAATTAAATAGAAATCACTATCATAGTTCCTTCCCCAGGAATAATTGAGAAAGGCCGATGACCATTCATCGGTATTATATCCAACCTCGGCAGCATATTTATGATTGTAATATTTCTTATCGTAAAGCTTAAATTCATTGTTATAGGAGAAATCGAAACTCAACCTGTTTTGGAGATATAAGCGGGCTCTCTCTGTAATGTACCAGCTTCTTAATTCACCCTCAGTACTCCAGAAGATGTTATTTTTCGTCCCCAAGTTTAGATATTTGAAAACTTCATTCTTGAACCACCACCGATAGGTTATATCACTGTCCAGTTCCTTCATGTCATCATCCCTGATGAAACCGGTTTCATTTACATCATCTTTAAACCTGTCCCCGGTATATGAGTAACGAATATGATAATGGTAGACATTGCTTTCATTGGCTATACGGACAAAATAGGCACTGCTGTTTTTCAGGTTCTCAAATTCTCCGCCAACAAATTGTCCTGTAAGTTTCCATGATTTCCCAAGGTTAAGAACATAATCCAGGCTAATGGAACTGGTTATTCCGTCTTTCCATCGTTTGTCCACCCAACTCACTCCAACGGTTGATGATTCAAGGATATCCTTTTTAAATCTGATTACTGAAAAATTGGCCGCCGGCAAATCATTTACTGTATCTCTCCTGCTTTTAGCTTCCATCACAAAGAAATGAAACCCTCCAGCTTTGCCCGTTGCTTTTGCTCCATATTCAATATCTCCGATTCGTCTTGAGTAAAACGTTTTTATCCGGGTATTAAAAAGTTCATTCCCTTCCAGAAAGAAGATTCTTTTTTCCGGAAAACTGAGTTCCCACCGGGTCAGGTTAATCTGTTCCTGGTCTCCTTCAACGGTTGCAAAATCGGGATTATAGGTGCCGTTAATTTTCAGGTTCGAAGCATATTGGTAAGCAACATCCACTCCAGCTTCGGAGAGGAATTTCTGATAATTGCCCGATAAATCGCTGTTCTCATAACGCAGGGTAGTATAGGGTGTGATATCAAATGAATGTTTCGTTCCGGGAACGGTAACTCCGGTAAGTAACCCTCCCTGCGAAACCCTGAAATCATCATTCATTTCGCCTGACCAATACACAGTCTCTGAATTCTTGCGTAATATCCTGCCAAAATTTATACCCCAACTATCTAACCGGTTATTATAGGAAATACTGCTGAAAGGGATAACGATTTCTGCTGACCACCCCCAATCCGTTCTCTCAACAGCTGCATCCCACTCTGTATCCCAGTTTAAATCCAGGTTCCTCCCATCATCCACAACTTTCATGTCAATTTGTGTTCCGACCGGATTCACAAAAAAGCCCAGCGCTGTCCTTTTATCAAAGTAAGTATCCAGGAGAATAAGAACAATATCATCATTCTTGGTGAGCATATCCCGCGTTCGGATATTGGCTACAATAGATGATGGATCGGGTTCATAACACTTAAATCCAAAGTAGAGGTTCCGATTATCATAACCAGCATATACAACGGTACTTTCCGTAGCATCCGATCCTTTGAACGGTTCCATCTGAACAAATCCGGTAGCCGAATCAGGAAGATTCCAGCACGTCTCGTCAAGCACTCCATCAAGAACCGGTGAGCTTTCCAATTGAAAAATCCGAACCTGTTTCTGCCCAAATACCCGTAAAGAAATAGGGGTTAGAATTATAGCAAGTATGCATGTAAGAATGCCCGTTCTCATTGAAATACAGGAGATAGTAGGTCAATATACAAAATAAAATGCAAACTCCTGAATGGAATGTGAGGTCGTACTTAAAGATTCTATTTACCAGGGTGTTACCATTTCTAATAATAAAAATCTTTGAGGTGAATTACAGATTTTCCATTACTTTTGCGAAGAATGAATGATCCTGCTCATGCCAGATAATATCAAAAAAAAGTTATTTGAAGAGTTTTCTCCCATACCGACTGGAAGATGGGAGGAAAAAATTAAAACCGACCTGAAGGGTGTTGATTACCGTAAGGCGCTGATCTGGGAAACAATCGAAGGGGTTGATATCAAACCCTATTACCGGAAAAATGATCTGGAGACACTCGATTACCTGCAAACCGAACCGGATCTTTTCCCATTTGTCAGGGGCAACAAAACCGACTCCAATGATTGGGAAATCTGTCAGCAAGTTCCGGTGCAACATATTGAAGCTGCCAATAAAGAAACATTACAAGCTCTGAACTGGGGTGCCACATCCATTGAGTTTTTGATAGACAACGGAGTAATAAAGGATAGTGCAGATATTGCTAAACTATTAGCAGACATTCCGATCGGGAAAACACGAATGGGTTTTTACACCGCCTCGGATCACTTCAACCTGCTTGTGCTTTTGCATTCAGCAATTGAATCCCGGGGTATTCAGAAAAAAGAAGTAAAAGGACTTATCGGGTATGATCCCATTGGTGAATTCATACTGACAGGGCGGACTGGAACAGTTGAACAGACCATCATTGAACCTGCAGGAAAACTTATCCATTATATAAATAAGAAGTTTCCCGGTTTTAAATTCCTGGTCCTGAATGGAAAAAACTTTAAAGATGCCGGTTCAACAATTGTTCAGGAGCTTGGGTATACACTTTCCGTTGGAGCAGAATACCTCAGCCTTTTAACCGATTCGGGATGGTCAATCGATGATATTGCACCAGGAATTCAGATCAATTTTGCCGTTGGATCAAACTATTTTATGGAAATTGCTAAAATAAGAGCTGCAAGACTACTCTGGGCTAACATCGTAAAGGCATATAAACCGGAATCATCCGAAACATTAAAGGCCTATATTCATACCATAACGTCAGACTGGAACAAAACCGCCTATGACCCCTATGTTAATCTGCTCAGAGCAACTACCGAAGCTATGTCCTCAAGTCTGGGTGGTACCGATTCCCTGACGGTTAATCCCTTTGATTCTGTTTATCAAAAACCGTCAACATTCTCCAGGCGTTTGGCAAGAAATATACAGATTATTCTGAAGGAAGAGGCATACTTTACTAAAGTCATTGATCCGGCTTCCGGTTCTTATTACATCGAATACTTAACCGATGCCATAGCCGATGAAGCATGGAAACTATTCCTGTCCATTGAAGATAATGGGGGATTTATTAACGCTTTCAGAAAAGGGATCATTCAACCTGAAATTGAAAAAAACGCCCGGCAACGGGAAAAGAATTTCGCATTCAGGCGAAAAAATTTCCTGGGAACAAATCAGTACCCCAACCTCGATGAGAAGATATTAAAAACCATTGATCCGTCGATTCTCCAGCGGGAATACGTAGTTGATCCGAAACAGGAGGTTAAGCCACTTAAACTGTATCGCGCAACGGAACCAATTGAAACACTGCGACTCAAAACCGAACGGTATAAAGGAAAAAAACCCACAGTGTTTTTGTTCAAGATCGGGAATCTTGGCAGGCGGATAGAAAGGGCCACATTCTCGGCCAATTTTTTCGGTTGTGCAGGATTCAGGATAATTGAAGGTTCAGCATGCCTGTCTGTGGAAGAAGGAATGGCTGAATATTACCGGATTATGCCCGATATTGTTGTGATTTGCAGCTCTGATGAGGAATATGAAGAATTTGCCCCTGAACTGTTTCAAAAGGTCAACGGGCAATCGCTTTTTGTTGTAGCCGGTTATCCTGAACATCTTCTGGAGCGGTTTGAAAAAATGGGTATTCGCTATTTCATCCACGCCAAATCGAATCTGCTGGAAACTTTGCAGCAATTTCAGAATGAGTTTATGAAGGAGTAACCGTTCAAGAACCGGAAGTATACAACACAATAAAACGGACAAAAAAAAATGAGACCAGACTTTCGAAAAATCATTATCCGGGATGCAATGCATCATGAATCAAACAAGAAAGACCATGACGCAAAGCTACCGGCAGCAGAGTGGATCACTCCGGAACAGATCCCGGTAAAACGGATCTTCAGCAAACAGGATATCGAGGGGATGGAACATTTGGATTTTGCAGCAGGCATCCCTCCGTTTCTCAGGGGCCCATATTCAACAATGTACGTCACAAGACCTTGGACCATAAGACAATATGCCGGCTTCTCCACAGCAGAGGAGTCCAATGCATTCTACAAACGCAACCTGGCATCCGGTCAGAAAGGCCTCTCCATTGCATTTGACCTGGCAACCCACAGGGGATATGATTCAGATCATGATCGTGTTATCGGTGATGTTGGTAAAGCAGGAGTTGCCATCGATTCCATTCTCGACATGCGGATCCTGTTTGACCAGATTCCATTGGATAAAATGTCGGTTTCGATGACGATGAACGGAGCCGTTCTTCCCGTGCTTGCCTTCTATATTGTAGCAGCACTGGAACAGGGAGCCCGTCTAGATCAACTCACAGGGACCATACAAAACGACATTCTTAAAGAGTTTATGGTCAGGAATACATATATATATCCTCCGGAACCATCCATGCGCATCATTGCAGATATCTTCAGGTATACATCCCAAGAAATGCCAAAATTCAATTCCATCAGCATATCCGGTTACCACATGCAGGAAGCCGGTGCAACAGCTGATATTGAACTGGCATTTACACTTGCAGATGGCTGGGAGTATCTTCGTACGGGAATCAAAGCCGGGATGGATATCGATGCATTTGCACCGAGAATCTCTTTTTTCTGGGCCATCGGAATGAATCATTTCATGGAAATTGCCAAAATGAGGGCTGCAAGGATGTTGTGGGCTAAAATCGTAAATACATTCTCACCAAAGGATCCCAGGTCACTCGCCTTGCGAACCCATTGCCAGACCTCCGGATGGAGCCTGACGGAACAAGACCCGTACAATAACGTGACCAGAACATGCATTGAAGCCATGGGAGCTGTCCTGGGTCATACACAATCGCTTCATACCAATGCCCTGGATGAAGCATTGGCTCTGCCAACCGATTTTTCAGCCCGGATTGCCCGGAACACCCAACTATTAATCCGGGATGAAACCTATGTTACGAAAACCGTTGATCCCTGGGCTGGCTCCTATTACATTGAAAAGCTGACCCATGATCTGGCAAACAAAGCCTGGTCGATGATCCAGGAAATTGAAGAATTGGGGGGCATGGCTAAAGCCATTGAAACAGGCCTTCCAAAAATGAAGATCGAAGAGGCAGCTGCCCGCAAACAAGCGCGTATCGATTCAAAAAAGGATACCATTGTCGGGGTCAATAAATATAAACTCGAGAAAGAGGATCCAATGGATCTCCTGGAGGTGGACAATACAGCCGTACGGGAAGCACAGATCAAACGGATAAAATACCTGAAGGCAAACCGTAATGAACAGGATGTGCAACAAGCCCTCGATGCCATTACCAAAGCTTGTGAATCAGGAACCGGTAATCTCCTGGAACGATCGGTTGAAGCAGCAAAAAAAAGAGCAACCCTGGGAGAAATCTCCTATGCAATGGAAAAAGTTTACGGAAGATATAAAGCCGTCATTCGCTCTATATCCGGCATCTTTTCTGCCGAAACTGCAGAAGATAGTAACTTTATCAAAGCCCGGGAACTGGTTGCAAAATTTGCCGGCATGGAAGGCCGGCAACCCAGGATAATGATCGCAAAAATGGGACAGGATGGACACGACCGGGGTGCCAAAGTTGTATCCACAGGGTATGCAGATATCGGATTCGATGTTGACATCGGTCCACTGTTTCAAACACCCGCCGAAGCAGCAAAACAAGCCGTTGAAAATGATGTGCATGTACTGGGCGTGTCGAGCCTTGCAGCCGGTCATAAAACCTTGATCCCACAGGTAATTAATGAATTGGGGAAACTTGGACGGGAAGATATCATGGTCGTTGCAGGTGGAGTGATCCCTTCCCAGGATTACCAGTACCTGTATGATGCCGGAGTGGTTGGAATATTCGGACCAGGGACTCCTGTAGCCTTCGCTGCAATAAAAATCCTTGAAGTGCTGTGCGAAAGCAGAAAAACAGAATAAAACCTTCGAACAAGAACTAATCTCCAGCATGTTTTACCCACTAAAAGCAGCACTTTGTTAACTTTGACGTCATTCTATTGGATAAGAATTGATCCTTTGTGGGTTGCAGGGTCTTCTCTTTTCATTATCTTGCGGAAAAATAAAACCTGAAGGAAATGAAACATGCATTGTGGTTTATTTTCCTGGCATTTATCGCGTGTAATACAGGGGGAAAAACCGTTAATACAATTGTCTATTCTGAGAAAACACAACAGGATATACTGCTTGGTGCCATTAATAGATCCGGCCTGCAAATGGAACCTTTTCGTGTTTGGTTTGATGAAAACTATTCCAATTATACAGTGGATAAAAAAACATTGGATTCTATTCCCCTTACAGCCTGGAAAGGAATAAAAATTACGGTTATCCTTGCTACCTGGTGCCCTGATACCAGGAGAGAATTGCCCAGATTCCTGAAAATATTGGATTATGCAGGATTTCCGGATGAAAATATTCGCCTGATCAGTGTTAACCGGGAAAAGAAGGCCCCTGCAATGGACCTTGAGTATCTTCAAATTCAACGTGTGCCTACCATAATCTTTTTCAGGGATGGTGCAGAGATTGGCAGGATCATTGAATCACCGGAACAAACACTTGAACAGGACATCGTTAAAATCATGACCGATTGATGATCAATTTTTTTCAGATGCCGGTCATTATAATTATTTTTGATAAACAATCGTTTAAAACCTAAAAAATGGAAGAACAAAAGTCAACAGCAGGTCAGGGATTCGGTATTGCCGGTTTGATTCTCGGAATCATCGCGTTTGTTTTTGCATTCATTCCCTGTTTCGGATGGGTGGCATTGATCCCCGGAACCATCGCCATCGCCCTGAGTATCGTAGCACTCTCCCAGGCGAACAAAGCAAATGGTGCTAAAGGACTGATCATTGCCGCTCTGGTGGTTTCAATCTTTGGCACAAGCGTAGCTGTTCTGCAGGGATTCATCTTTGCCGGTGTGTTATCGGAAGGTTCCCATTGGAAAAACAGACTGGAGCGCGTTATCGATGAAGAAATCGGTGATGATTTGGATGAGACATTTAAGGATGTAGAAGAAGAACTGGAGGATGCCCTGGAGGAACTTGAGGAAGGGCTTGAGGATGCATTTGAAGATATGGAGGAAGAAGGGACGGAAAAACGAAAAAGTCCTGCTGATCGTGAACTGGAAGAAGCGTTCGAAGAGTTAGAGGATACAACCGAAATCAGGGATTAGATGAAACTTCCCAAAATATGGGATGAACCTTACAATAAGATCAACCTGATTTTTGCCGGAATAATTATTCTGATATTTGCCTATTCCGGCATTTTTTCTCCCGAAAAGAATAATCATCCGGTTCCGTGTATTCACGAAACACTCACTGGAAAGCCCTGCCCTACCTGTGGAATTTCCCACAGCTTCTCAGCAATCATACGGGGTAATTTTAAAGAAGCAAAAGAATGGAACAGGAACGGTATACCGATTTTCCTGTTCTTCTTCATTCAATTGATCATGCGAATAGGGATCACAACACTGAACCAAAAAGCAATTGTTTCGGAAAGGATCTTACTTTTTCTTGATGTTGCTATCTCGCTGACGCTGTTTATAATTTGCTTCCGTCCTTTGATACTATTCTAGACGTACTACTGAGTTTTCGTTTTCTCCTCCTGAAAATAGCCCTCCAAAGTGAAGGTGTCCTTTACCCTGACACCCCTGGGTGTTTCTTTTACAGTGCAACATTCATGGTTTACATCATGCTCGAAGAAGAGAATATAATCGTTTTTCAGCGCTTCCTCCAGGAACTCCTCTTTTTCTTTCAGGGTTTCCAGAGGCTGAACATCATAGCTCATGTTCCATGCCAATGGGATGTGCACTGTTGAAGGGATCAGATCCCCCATAAATACAACTGTTTTGCCGGCATATTGAATGAAAGGGATAAGCTGCCCTGCCGTATGCCCGTTGTATATTCTCACATCGAAACCAGGATAAAGAGTCTGGTCCTTTCCGACAAGTTTCAACTGACCGCTCTCCATCATCGGCAGGATGTTCTCAGAAAGAAATGCCTCTGCTTCCCGTTTGTTCGGGTTCATGGCCGATTCCCATTGCTGACGAGAAACCCAGTAGGTTGCATTGGGAAAGGTGAGTTCAAATCCAGTCCGGTCCAAATTATACTGAACTCCACCACCACAATGATCAGCATGAAGATGAGTAAGCACCATATCTGTAATGTCATGACGGGTATACCCATATTTCGCCAAAGCGCCATCAATACCCAATCCGCCATGCAGGTGAACATGGCTGAAAAATTTTTCGCTCTGCTTGTCTCCATATCCGCTGTCAACCAGTATCTTTTGCTCTCCCGTGTCCACAAGGATTGACCGCAAAGCCCAGCTGCACAGATTCTCTTCATCGGAGGGATAGTGCTTGTTCCATAGGGCCTTGGGAACTACTCCAAACATTGCTCCTCCGTCAATCTTAAAATCGCTTATATGTATCGAATAAACTTTCATTGTCCCAAAATTTAAAAAAATACAGGTGGCAAAGATAAAATTTTTTTAAACAATTTGTTCATTTATTAAGTATGCTTAACTTTGTATTTAAATATACCTAAATTATGTCTGTATCCACCGATAATTTTCTTAAAGCCATCTACAAGATAAGAACAGAGGAGATGGAGAGTGCCACCAGTACAAAGCTGGCGGAGCAATTAAACATTTCAAATGCAGCAGTCACAGACATGGCAAAAAGTCTGGCAAGAAAAGGAATGGTAAAATACAGAAAATACAAAGCAATAGAACTGACCACAGAAGGCGAGTTCCGGGCTCTCAAGATAATCAGGAAACACAGGTTATGGGAACTTTTCCTTATGCAGGTATTGGATTATTCATGGCACGAGGTTCACCATGATGCGGAGATGCTTGAACACCAGACTTCTGATCGTCTTCTGGAAAGGCTTGATGAGTACCTTGGGCAACCGGCATTTGATCCTCATGGGGAACCAATACCGGATAAAGAGGGGAATATTATCGAATCGGAGGGCCTGTTAAAACTTACAAATTGCCCGGAGGGTAAAAAATACAAAATTATAAAGATCAATCCTGGAACAGAAGAAACAACACTGTTTTTCAAGGAAAACGAGATTCGGCCTGGAAACAGTCTTTTCCTGGGCAAGAAATATAATGATATCATTGAAATTATGCTTGACAAGACAAAGATGGTCATTCCGGAATCAATTGCCCGGAATATATACGTAACATCATAACACTATTTTAAACATGGAAACAGGATCAGTGCTTTTCGCATTCGGCCTAACACTTTTTGCAGGTTTATCCACCGGAATTGGAAGTGCTATTGCTTTTTTTGCAAAGAGTACAAACACCAAATTCTTATCGCTATCTCTCGGATTTTCTGCCGGGGTTATGATTTATGTTTCCTTTGTTGAGATCCTGAGAAAATCCAGCGATGCATTGGTAAATGAATTGGGAGAAATTGGTGGCTGGTGGGTAACGATTATTTCATTCTTTGGCGGGATTTTGCTCATTGCGATCATTGACAAACTCATACCCTCTTATGAAAACCCGCATGAGATCCGTTCCATTGAGGATATTGATTCCGGTGTACAGAACAAGAATCAGAAATTGATGCGCATGGGCCTATTTACAGCACTTGCCATTGCAATTCATAATTTCCCGGAAGGATTGGCAACCTTTACAGCAGCTCTGACAGAGCCCAGCATAGGAATTGCGATTGCTGTTGCCATAGCCATCCATAACATCCCTGAGGGAATTGCAGTATCTGTCCCGATATTTTATGCAACCGGCAGCAAGAAAAAGGCTTTCATCCATTCCTTTTTATCCGGATTGTCGGAACCGGTTGGAGCAATGATCGGATACCTCATCCTCATGCCTTTTATGGGTCAACTGGTATTGGGAATTTTGTTCGGAGCAGTTGCCGGTATTATGGTTTTTATATCCCTTGACGAACTGTTGCCTGCTGCCAGAGAGTACGGGGAGCATCATGTCTCCGTATACGGATTGATTGGTGGAATGGCTGTCATGGCTGTCAGTTTATTATTATTCTTATGAACATTCTCAACATCAGGATTTTTTTACTGCTATTTGTTTTGATTCCCCAATTATCCCGGAGTCAGGATCTTATGGAGAACGAAGCGGCCCTGGTAACAGATAGACCCGATCAGACGGAATCATCCTCAACCATCCCTTTGAGACACCTCCAAATTGAATCCGGATTTATTTTCGAGAAGGTGAGTCCGGAGGAGACGAATACCTATTACAATGCCACGCTTCTGCGATTCGGTCTGTTGAAGGGATTTGAAATCCGAGTGGGTATGGATTATGCCCAAAACAAAATAAACGATTCAATTTCGGATGAATGGATCACTACTAGCGGATTCAGTCCACTCTCAGTGGGAGGTAAAATTCAGGTCACCCATGAAAAAGGATGGATCCCCCGTTAGGGAAAAAGATATCCTGGCCATGAAAAGCTGGTTTCGCTTTGGATTCTGTCCATTCATCCAATATTTTTACAAGAATCAGAAGGAATGGGGGTTCCGTTTAATTTTTTAAAAAATTATTGACTGGGAAAAAAAATATTTTACCTTTGCAATCCCAACTTTGGGAAAGTATTCACGGTCCGTTCGTCTAGGGGTTAGGACGCCAGGTTTTCATCCTGGTAACAGGGGTTCGATTCCCCTACGGACTACAATAAATTTAAACAACACATTATGGCGAATCATCCATCAGTAAAAAAACGCATACGTCAAAACGAAAGTATACGATTGCGGAACAGGTATTATGCAAGGACCACACGTAACGCTATTAAGAAACTTCGAAATACAAATGGGAAAAAAGAGGCTGAAGAGATCTATTCCCAGGTTGCATCAATGATCGATAAACTGGCAAAGCAGCATGTGATTCATCGTAATAAGGCAGCAAATTTAAAATCCAAGCTGGCCAAACACGTCAACAGCTTATAAGTTTGTACCATAAAAAAAAGCCTTCTCAATTGGGAAGGCTTTTTTTATGGATCTACCGATTATTTCTGTATTTTTATTATGACAACACAAATGTTGCGTTAGATCCAAAATGGGAGATTATAAAAACCTGCGCATAAAGGAGTGGGCGCTTGAGGATCGTCCAAGGGAAAAGCTGCTGAATAAAGGAATTGGAAGCCTGAGCGATGCCGAATTGATTGCTATTTTAATTGGTTCTGGCAGTAAAAATGAAACCGCCGTGGAGCTGGCGAAAAAAATCCTTAACGGTGTTCAGAACAGCCTGAATGATCTTGGAAAACTGAATGTGGAGGATCTTCAGAAATTAAAAGGCATTGGTGAAGCAAAAGCCATTACAATCATAGCTGCTCTTGAATTGGGCAGGAGAAGAAAACTCGCCGAGATAAAAAGCAAGAAAAAGATCACGGGAAGCAAGGATGTGTTCGAGTTTTTTCAACCCCTGCTCGGGGATCTTCCTCATGAAGAGTTTTGGATCCTTTTGCTCAATCGCTCAAACAGGGTCATTGATCAACATAAAATCAGCCAGGGTGGAATTTCCGGTACCGTGATCGATATACGGATGATTT
>CAZTES010000079.1:0-13285 GCA_964612275.1 uncultured Rikenellaceae bacterium | reverse complement strand
GAAATAATCCGCTCCTGAATGCCGTCGATATCCACCTTCATCTCCTTTCCCCCTTTTTCTTTATCCTGGTCATTGTCTGGTTTCTTCTCCTCGTCAAATTTCACCTCATCGTTTTCCAGTGCAAAGGGAGAGGGTGTATCCTTAGCCAGTGTAGCCAGGTATATTTTACTCATATCCCGGTAGGCATGATTCCATTCGGTGTTGCTGTAAATGGGATTGAAATCCCTTGCCGAAGTGAAAATCAGGTATTTGCCATCGGAACTGAAGCTTGGATTGGTGGAGTTATACCATCCTTCGGTAACCTCATATACTTTTTGTGTTTCCAGGTTGTATAACCGCACTTTGCTAAAATTCCTTTCCTGCTTTGTATAGGTGATCCACTTGCTGTCAGGGGACCAGTTAAACGCAAAATAGGGAGACCAGTCGGAATGATCCACCTGTGTAATCTTTTTCGATTCTACATCCACATATTGCAGCCTCATCTTCTTATCGTTGAACAGGATCTTCTTCCCGTCTGGAGACCACTCATACCCGAAAATGTAGGTATTGGTATTCTGAGTAAGCTGTACCGGTGGTTCACTGCCGTCATGCTTCATCATATACAGTTCAAATTCTCCGGTTTTGTCGGATATGTAGGCAATGTATTTCCCATCCGGTGAAAAATCGGCATTGTGTTCATGAACGCCTGAAGTTTCTGTCAGGTTGCGTGTTATTCCATGTTGTGCCGGTACGGAGAAAACATCACCCCGTGCACTGAAGACCACCCGTTCTCCGTTGGGAGAAAGATCGCCGTTACGAATGCTTTCGCTGGCATCCTTAATCTCGTTGCGTGCAAAGATCTGATCATCGGCAATCGTAATGGTAACTTTTGTTGTTTCTCCGGAATTTACATCGTATTTGTAAATGAATCCACCTTTTTCAAATACGACATAATCAGTTGAGTAAGAGGGGAATTTAATATCATAATCGGTAAAATTGGTTACTTTTCGTGTCGCTTTGCTTTCCAGGTTGTATTCAAAAAGGTTCATGGTCCGGTCACGATCCGAAAGGAAATAGATCTTGTTACCGATCCACATCGGGATGATATCCTGGATTTCGTTATCGGTGATTTGTTCTACAGATTTTGTGTTAAAATCGAATATTCTGATATCATCAGCCATTCCTCCCTGGTAGTATTTCCAGGTTCTGAATTCCCGGAAGACCCAGTTAAAAGCCAGTTTTGTTCCATCCGGAGCGTAAGAGCAGAATCCTCCATCGTTCAGGGGTATTTCACGGGATAAGCCTCCTTCTCTGGCTACCAGGAACAGTTGTCCGCGGAAGGAATTGAAAGATTGTTTCCTGGAACGGAAAATAATGTCCTTTCCATCGGGTGTCCATCCGATGACCAGGTTATTGGGGCCCATCCGGTCACCAATATCGTCGCGTCCCAATGTGGCAGTGTAGGTTAATCGTTGAGGAACACCACCTTCTGCGGGGATAATAAACACTTCGGTGTTTCCGTCATATTGCCCGGTAAAAGCGATGTGTTTCCCATCGGGAGAGAACCTCGGGAACATCTCATAACCGTTATGGGTGGTTAGTTTGCGGGCCATCCCGCCATTGCTGTTGACACTGTACAGATCCCCACCATAGGAAAAAACAAGCTGGTCGCCATGAATGGTAGGAAAACGTAACAGGCGGGCTTCATCCTGTGAATATCCCATAAAAACAAACAGGATACCCAGGCTGATCAGGGTAAATAACTTCTTTTTCATGATTATTTTAAGATTAAGTTGGAGTTCAAATGAACCATAAATGTAAGAAACAAATTTGAATAATTGGAAAGTTGTTACTCATTGATGGCGGAAGATTCCTGACAGGGTACTGGATTTTCTTTCAGTTTAGCCCGTACAAAAAGATTCTCCGGGTAATGCTTTGTTACGGATAAATGGATCAGGTAGATCAGCGGCATACCGAGATTCGTCTCCAGCAATGAATTTACGATCAACGGTGTTATGGATGGGGGACGTATCCCAGTGATCAGAAGAGCAAACTCCCAGGTGAATTGAACACCGACACCAATCATCATCAGCCGGAGCAGGCTTACTTTTGAGCTGGCATTTTTTCCTGCCCGGATATTGCGGATCACCAGGTAAAGGTATCCGATCACCAGTATGATTGCCATTACCCGGTGGTATGAAGCGGTTCCCCGGGAGATGGAGATGTGGTGGAAATTGCCGCCGAATGTCTGGCTGATAAATGCAATGGCAATATACCCTGAAATGATCAGGATTGACCATCTCACTCCCATTTTATCCCGGTTTAACAGCAACCATATCCAGGCAAAATTGGTTAATCCATAGCTGAAACTAAGCCAGAAAAGAAACCAGAATGGATCTGCTCCCACAACCATACGTGTTCCCAGTAGCCGGTAAAAAACTCCGTAATCGATAATCAGGTATAACAATCCTGCCAGGAGACCGGAAATCAATGCCAGATGTCTTTTTAAATAGATGAGAAGGGTGGCCAGTATTCCTACCCAGATAAGATCCAGAAGAATATATAGGGAGTTAAAATCCCTTGCTACAATGATATCCATGAAAGAGCAGATTAAGGTCAAACTTGAAAAAACCGGATGTAAATATATCTTTTATTATCAATTTTCCGCACATTTTTTTTTCATCTCCTGGTAGAGTTGAATGGATCTTTCGGCAAGGACCTGTGTTGCATTCACCACTGGCACATCCACACGCGATGGATTGAATGCCAGGGGAATCTCAGTGCAGCCAAGAACAATCAGTTCTGCTCCTTTATGGATCACGTGATTTCCTGCTTCAGCAAGCAGATCCTCGTTGGTTTGTTTATCCGATCCAGCTTTGATCCCAAAGACCGCTTTCATGACCAATTCTGTTTCCACCGCATCATCCGGGAGGATTACCTGGTATCCGTTTTTTACCAGCTCATCCTCATACAATCGCGATTCAAGCGTACCCGTTGTTGCCAGCAGTCCGACCCTTTTCAGGTCAGGATAATGTTGCTTCACTTCTTGAACCGTTTCCCGGATCATGTGGATAATGGGAATGGAAACAGCATCCTGCATGCAGTCATAAAAATAGTGAACCGTATTGCAGGGAATGGCAATGAAGGAGGCACCCGCATTTTCCAGCCGGGTAACTCCTTCAACCAGGTACGGCACAATAGAAGAATCCTGGTTCCGGATACTGGCCATTCGATCCGGTACCTGAGGGAGGCTGTATATCAGGGTGGGAATGTGCTCCTGGTCTGTTTCCGCCGGCGTTAACCGAACGATCTGGTGATAGAGATCCGCAGTCGCTTCGGGCCCCATGCCTCCGAAAATACCAAGGATAATCTTCTGATCCGATTCAGGTACTTTATCCGCTCTGTTACAACAGCAGAATAGGGATAGAATAAGAATGGCCACTGGCATGAATACTTTATTGCTGGTTTTCATGGTCTGGAAAATTTGAGTATGAGTATCTGTTCAGAATGATCAAAAATAAACTTTATTGTCTATTTTTCGTAGCATGTATTTCGTCTTTCTTCCTTTTATATTTTCTTTTATGCTCCTGATCCAGTATTTTTAAAAGTGATAATAACAGATCAAATGACCGGAAAGCAACCAGAAACAGTAAATTCCACCCGTGAGTTCCAGGTGTTTGCAAAACCGGTGGGAGCCATGTGCAACCTGGATTGTGCGTACTGTTATTATCTGGAAAAGGAGCACATCTACCCTTCAGGGAAGGCATTGCGGATGTCGGATGAAGTTCTTGAGGAATACATCATTCAGCAAATTGAGGCAACGACAGATCCGGTCATTCATTTTGCCTGGCACGGTGGTGAACCAACCCTGTTCGGGCTGGATTCCTTTCGTAAGATTGTTCAGATCCAGAGAAAATACAAACCTGCGGACAAAGAAATAATCAATGGAATTCAAACCAATGGGACATTACTGAGTGATGAATGGTGTGAATTCTTTGCAGCTGAGCATTTCGTCATCGGCATCAGCATTGACGGGCCGGAGGAGATGCACAACCAGTACCGGCTGACAAAAGACAAGAGGTCCACGTTTAAACAGACCATGCGTGGTTACGATCTTCTGCAACAATACCGGGTACCCACTGAAATACTATGTGTGGTAAATTGCAGTAATGTTCAGCAACCGCTTCCGGTATACCGTTTTTTCAAACAGCTGAATGCAGGATACATCACTTTCCTTCCACTGGTTGAGCGGCAACCAGGTACGGAAAACGGTGTTACTCCCGAAACCGTTCCTTCCGGTGCATTTGGTGAGTTTTTATGCGCCATTTTTGATGAATGGGCAAGCAGGGATATAGGGAAAATCAAAATACAGATCATCGAGGAGGCAACCCGAACAGCATTTAACCAGGAACACACACTCTGTATTTTCAAGAAGCGTTGTGGAGGGGTTCCTGTAGTGGAGCACAACGGGGATTTTTATTCCTGTGATCACTACGTTGACCCGGATCATTTCCTGGGGAACATACTGGACCGATCCCTGGCAGAATTACTGGATAGCCCGGAGCAGAAAGCCTTTGGGCAGGCGAAACTGGACACATTACCGCACTACTGCCGTCAGTGTGAAGTTCGGGATATGTGCAACGGTGAGTGTCCGAAGAACCGGTTTATAAGAACACCCGATGGGGAAGATGGATTGAACTACCTCTGTGCCGGATACAAGAAATTTTTTACTCACTGTAAGCCCTTTGTGAATGAGGTGGCTGCCCAATGGCAAAGGCAGCTTAGTGAACAGCAAGGATCAGTCCATCAAGCAGTTCGCGTCGACCGCAACGATCCCTGCCCGTGTGGTAGCGGGAAAAAATATAAGAATTGCTGTATGCGGGATAAGTGAGTTTCAAAATTTCAGGAACATGAACATGTCGCCTTTTTACCGATACAGGAGACCTGCCTGCCATGTAACACTTCACAATTTCGGTAACAGTAATATTATCTTATAAAAACTCCAGATTGATCTAGAAGGTTTAAATCGATAGCTAAATTTTGTGCGTTCATAAATACCCCGGGCAGGGGTATAACAATGAATATCCATCGGTGTAACCGGTGGTATATCGGGCCGAAATATTTACAACCCTAGAGGGGTTGAATTATTATTGTCAATCGGTTATTATTCAACCCCCTGCCTCGCCGGCAGGTTTCCGAGTCGCTTATTAGTCGACTCTTCCATGGGAATGCCTTTGGCAGGGAGAGTCGACCTACATACTCTATGGGGAGGTATTATTTTCCCGGATTACTTCTTTCTTAAGCCTTTAGTTTTTCTTTGAAGAAGGCGATGGTTCTTTTCCAGGCCAGTTCAGCCGCTTCCTTGTGGTACCGGTCCGGATTGGTATCGTTATTGAATGCATGGTATGCCCCTTCATAGATAAAGATCTGGTAATCGATGGATGCTTTTTTCATTGCCTCCTCGAATGCTTCGATGCCGCTGTTAATTCTTTCGTCATTACCGGCATAATGCGCCATGATAGCAGCTTTGATCTTCGGCACATCCTCTGGTGCCGGCTGGCTGCCATAATAGGGAACAGCAGCGTCAAGTTCAGGGGCATTGACCACCACCTGGTTTGTTATGCCTCCTCCCCAGCAGAATCCGGTGCATCCGACTTTACCGGTGGACAATGGATGTGTGTCGAGGTATTTTACCGCAGCAACAAAATTCTTCACCGTATCATCCCGGTCCAGTTCCCTTAACAGGCTCCGGCCTTTATCCTCGTCATCGGGCGGTGTGCCACCGAGGGGAGAAAGGGCATCCGGTCCCAGTGCTAAAAATCCCTCCTTTGCCATGCGTTTGGTAACATCCTGGATGTGTGGCACAAGGCCCCTGTTTTCGTGGATCACGATAACTGCCGGCAATTTCTTTTCCACTTTCGGTCTTGCCAGCAGGGCACGTACATCACCTGTTGCACCCGGATAGGTAATGAATTCGGCATGAACATCCGATTCATAGTTCCCGGTAGAAGCAGCTTTCAGGTAATTGTTCTTCAAGGAAGGAAGGACAGACATCGCTGCGGCTGTACCGCCGGCAAAAAGAGCCAGCCTTTTCAGAAATTCACGACGCCCCACTTTCCCCTTCCTGTAATCATTAAAAAGCTCATCAATTTTTGGCTTCATAGTTGTGTCTATTTTTGTTCAATAAATATACAAAATTGAAACCAAGCATCAAACAGAACATGAATTCATTATTAATAAGACAAGGTCCTGGATAAAATCAAAAATAGAATATCGTAAACACATCATTTTTATTTACTGAAGTCCTTGACAAGCGTGCGAAAAAACTGTATATTCGAATAGCCCGATCTCCTTATCATGACAAAAAGAATTCTAATCTTTTTATCTCTTTTGTTCGGTGGTTTGTCCTGTTCTGATTTTGATGTTGAGAATCTGAATGCGCCGGATAGCAAGGATATTTTAACTTATGATTATATCACCCAGCTTGCCGATGATCTCTATAGGGAATGGTTCAACAGCGTACAGGGTTCTTTTATTAGCCCTAACCTGGCTGTGCTTGCAGATCAATTTAACTATTCCCATTCATGGTGGCCCAAACAGATTCGTTTTGGGGATGAACCCCGTCAGCAATGGAACAATAGAGGTTCTTCGGAAGGTGGTTCACGTATCCGTTTTATCTGGCAATCTTTCTATAATGTGGTTAATGCAGGTTCAGATATTCTACAGTTCATAAATTCCAGGCAAGCCAACGAACTTGAAGAGAGTGAAAGAGAAATGCTCACTGCCTGGTCCAACTTCAACGTAGGTATAAGCCTGGGGTATATTGCCCTGCTGTTTGACCGGGGATTCATCAATACGGATGATGCAGGAAATTTCTCACCGGAACTAGTTCACTGGTATGAGCTGATCCCCGAATCCATTCAATACCTGGACAGATGCATTGAAATTTGTAACAATCATTCTTTTGTTTTACCCGATGATTTCATAGCAGGCACGAATTATTCAAACCTGGAATTGAAAAAGCTTGCTAATACATTTGCAGCAAGGATTATGGCTTATTCTCCACGCAATGCAACCCGGAGTGACACACTGGACTGGACAAGAGTATTGCAATATGCAGCTAACGGCATTGATTTTGATCACACTGTTGAAGTGGGGCAACCGGATGTAAATAATTGGGAAGATTGGTCTAAATATTATAGTATAAACGAATACTTTTTCAGGATCGATCACAGAATAATTAACCTCCTGGATCCTCAATACCCCCACCACTATCCATCACTTATTTGGCCGGATAGTATTCCTAAAGTGGCTTCATCCCCTGATGCCCGTTTATCATCAGACTTCAGTTTTGAAGAACACACTCCTCCTCCGGAAATGGGAATCTATAGTTTATCACATTATTCCTATTGTCGCTATCACCACATGGTGTCGGAGGCAGGATTACAGGGGAAGAGCCCGTTGATTCTCAAGTGGGAAAATGATCTGCTTGTTGCAGAAGCACTTGTTAGAACACATGGTGATCCTGACATGGCGATCGCTATTTTGAATGATCCTGAAGGTCTACGGAAATCGCGGGGAGAATTACCGGATATCCCTTTGGGATCCGGGAATGAGTATATCCTGGATGTTATTTTTTATGAACGGGATATCGAACTAATCGCGACAGGGATGGGAATTTCATTCTTCGATATGAGAAGAAGGGATATGCTGCAAACCGGATCATTGCTTCATTTTCCAATTCCTGAGGTTGAACTACCTATACTCGGGATAGATTATTATACGTTCGGGGGGGTGGAAAACGCAGACGGAATTAATACATCCGATGGCGGGTGGTTTTAATTCGGGGATCTTCGAAACGATAAAAAACATACGAATAATAAATTGGATTGTTATGAAAAAACATGCACGAATGATCAAAAGTTTTATTGGATTTTTCTGGTTAACAGGAACCATATTTGCTCAACAGCAGGAACCACAACCTGTTGAGTTCAGATCCATTTCTGAAAACCTGTATGAAATTCTGGGTGGGAGAGGAGCTCAGGGGGGAGCATACATCGGTGATGACGGAATTTTACTTGTCGATGCTAAAATGGACAGAGAATCCGTTGATCAAACCATCGAGGAGTTAAAAAAAATTACTGAGAAACCCCTTATTTACCTGGTTAATACCCACAGTGATGGGGATCATATCTGGGGAAACCAGTTTTTCCCGGAATCCGTAACCTTTGTTTCCCATGAGAATTGCCGGAACGAACTGTTCCATCCGAAAAGCAACAACGAACCATCGGACTGGTATGATCCAAAGCTGGCACCTTTCGTACCATCGGTAACATTCCGTGACAAAATGGATATATACCTGGGATCAAAGAAGGTTGAGCTATGGTATTTAGGAGTAGGGCATACCACCGGTGATATCGTGGTCTATTTCCCCGAGGAGAAAACTGCTTTTATCGGAGACCAGATATTCCTTACCCGGCCCCAGCTTATCCACTCATACAAAGGAGGCAACTCATTTGAGCACGTGAAAACCCTTTCCAACATGCTGGAAACCCTGGATGCCGAGAAATTCTGCAGTGGGCACAGCGAAATGATTGGCCGGGAAGAGATCATGGCTCATATTGAACAGATCAAAGAGAGGCAGAAAAAGATACAGTCACTGGTCGATAACGGCAAAAACCTGGAGGAGATCAAAGGGGCATTTGAAGAAAACGAAGGGAGGCTGGTAGAGTCTATTTTCAACGAGATAATGAAGAATTAATTCCGGATCCGAATGGTGAAACATTTCCTGAAAATTACATTCCGTAATTTCATCAGGCATCCATCCTATTCTTTAATAAACCTGACCGGCTTGTTTGTAGGACTGACAGGTTGCATCCTTATTCTTACTTTTGTCGGGTATGAATTTTCCTTCGACCGGTATCATGAAAACGCAGAGAATATCTACCGGATTCTTTCGGAAACTACAATTCATGGAGTCACTTCAGAATCTGCTACCTGCCCCATGCGCTTTGCCCCGACATTGGTAAAAGACTTTCCGGAAGTGAAGCAAGCGGCACGGATTACTCCAACAGTAAGACGATCATTTATTTATGAGGACAAGCATTTTTTTGAATCGGATGTTTACTATGCCGATCAGGCAATTTTTGATATTTTCTCTTTTGAACTGATTGAGGGTGATCCGGCTACTGCACTTGAGGCTCCATATACCATGGTGATTACTGAAAGTACAGCCAGGAAATATTTTGGAGGGGGAAGCCCCGTTGGTAAGATCATGAACTGGGATAACAAATCCGATTACGCCATTACCGGTGTTGTTAGGGATCCTCCTCCCAATTCACATTTCAGGTTTACTGTTCTGGCTTCATTCAACACGTTCTTCAAATATGACCCAAGACTTGCAGAATACTGGTGGGGGTGGAATGTTCCTACTTATCTCTTGTTGCAGGAAGGGACGGATTACAAGTCCTTTGAAGAGAAATTCGAACAATTCAATGAGAAATACCTGGGTGAAGTACTGGGAGCCCGGGGTATCGTTATGCAAAACAGGTTAGAACCGCTTACAAAAATACATTTGTACTCTTCTGTTAGCGGGGGGCTCGGGGGAACAGGGAACAGAAAAGTTGTTTATGCATTCTTATCCATTGCCACACTAATCCTGCTTATTGCATGCATAAATTTTGTAAACCTGACAACCTCCCGTTTTACAAACAGGGCTAAAGAAGTAGGGCTAAAAAAAACCATGGGTGCCGGAAGAAAATTGCTAATCGTACAATTCTTCAGTGAATCAGCAATTTACGGATTCCTTGCACTGATCATTGCTATGATTTTTGCACGATTGCTCCTACCATTATTTAATACCCTGTCTGAGCGGAATATTGCCTTGAATTATATAGAACTTCCCTTATTAACGATCGCTCTTGCAATACTCCTGGTATTTGTAATAGCCCTATCCGGATTCTATCCTTCGCTATTTCTCTCGGGTTTTAACCCAATGAACGTTTTAAAAGGCAGGATTATTCCCGGAGTAAAAATTTCCTTCCTCCGGTCAGCCCTGGTGATATTTCAATTTGCCATTTCCATATTTCTCATCATTTTCACCATAATTATCCGGGATCAGCAGCGATTTATGATGAACAAAGATCTGGGATTTGATAAAGATAATGTTCTGGTGATTGCCCTTCAGAATGATCCCGTACGGCTAAGCCTGGAATCATTCAATGAAGAGCTGCATAAAATGGAAGGAGTCGCTAGAACCGGAGCATCATCCATGGTACCAGGAGAAATGTACCTGTTCACCACAACCGTTTATCCGGAAGGATTTACAACTGATCAGACCTTAACCATACAGAATTTCCTGGTTGATTATGGGTATTTAGATGCTATGGAGATTGAGATAGTCAGGGGCAGGGGATTTTTACGGGATATCAAAACAGATCATATGAACGGGATTGTAATAAACGAATCAGCAGTAAAATCATTTCAATGGGAAGACCCGATTGGTAAAAAGGTAAATGTTGTTTCTTCTTTGGAAAACAATCAGACACAAACCAAACAGTGGGAAATCATTGGAGTGTGTAAAGATTTTCATAACCGGTCTTTATACTCGCTGATTTCACCCCTTTTCATCAATTACATCAGCAATGAAGGTCCGATAGAGAACAGGGCAAGACGGTTGGTTGTAAAGCTGGATGGTAAGAATGTGAAGAAAACAGTAGAACGGATTGAAGAGAAATGGGAAGAATTCTTTCCGGAGATCCCATTTTATTCGTTTTTTCTGGGCGAGTTCTATGACAGCCAACATCGGGCTGAAGAGAAACTGGGCAAATTTTTTTTAGTTTTCACACTCCTCGCCATCTTTGTTGCATGCCTTGGATTATTTGGGCTTGTTGCATATACTACCGAGCAGAGAACGAAAGAGATCGGAATCCGTAAAGTCCTTGGCGCATCAACCGGAAGAGTTGTTTTTTTATTTAGCAAGCAGTATATCCGTCTGATCGGAATTGCAAACCTTATTGCCTTCCCTGTCGTTATTCCTATAGTAAGGAGGTGGCTGCAGAATTACCCGTATGGACCAGGCATTACCATCAGCCCGTTTATCATTACAGCCCTTGTTACATTTCTCTTGGGTTTACTGACAATAATTTACCATGCCGGGAAAGCAGCACTAATCAATCCTGCAGAAACATTGAAATATGAGTAGCTAAAAACTGTATTCATCCAACAAACTACCTTGAATTTGAGACATTGATAAATTTCAGGTATTTGAGGCATTCATTTATTTTTTCTTACTCTGCTCCTCCTTCTTCTTTTTTTCCAGGTAGGTTACACCCCGATCGATCCAATCCGGAGCCTCTTTACCGGTCAGGAAATGATTAAAAAACTGGTTGACTTTCAAGGTATAATCCAGCTGGTTTTCCTTTTTCCTCAATCCATGATTTTCGCCTGCATAAACCAGCATGATCATGGGTTTCTCCATCCTCCTCATAGTAATATAGAGCTCTATGCCCTGATGCCAATCAACAGCACCATCCTGGTCACCGAACGCAACAAGCAGGGGAGTGGTAATGTTTTCAGCCTGAAAAAGGGGTGAATTAGCAATGTATTCATCCATGATTTTCCAATAGGGTTCACGCAACCGGCCCTGTGATGTTTCGAAGATCTGTTGGTCCGGGGTTCCGGTATTCCAGTAAATGGAGTTATACATGCTGATCATATTTGTAAGTGGTGCACCGGCAACAGCAGCTGAGAAAAGATCCGTTTGCGTAATGATAAAAGCGGTTTGATATGCCCCCCAGCTATGTCCCATAAGGCCAATTTTACTCTCGTCGATCATCCCTGTTTCAAAAATTTTTTCAATTGCCGGAACGACACATTCAACAGCGGATTCTCCCGGATGGTTGGTTTGATAGACGATATCCGGTTGATATACGAAATATCCCTGTTGCACATAATTGGTAAAGTTATATGAGCTGCGCGGTGAAGGAACGATATAACGGTGCATGGAGTTAGACCGGATCTCATAGATATAGACTACCATCGGAAACTTTTTCCCGGGTTCGTAATTTGCCGGGTAGTGCAGAACACCTTGCAATGGTTTTCCGTCACTGTTTTCAAAATTGATCAATTCTGTCTTACCCCAGGCGTAGTTTTCTTGTTGTGGATTGGTTTTTGATACCTGAACAGCTTTACTGAACGATTTGGGTACATGAAACAGGTCGGGTGAATCTTCATACGATTCGGAAACGAAAATAAACTGATCGGCTGATTTTGCTTTCGATAACCGACTGATCGACTTATCTTCAAAGATCAATGCTTCCATCTTCCCTTTCGGTGATATTCGAACATAACCTGACTTTTTGGTTTTATCTCCAAATTTTCTGAAATAGAGATGTTGCTCCGGATCGATCCAATCTTCTTCGTAGTCTAACCGGTTGAATCTGTAAATGATATCCTCTTCTTTACCATTAGTAACTCGTTCAGAACCGGTGCCATCAGGATTCAACATCCAGGTGTCGTATTCATCATAAACCAAAACCTTCCTGTCATTTTTCATCCATCCACCATAACCGAAAGGAGGTTTTTTCTCCTCAGGCCTGTCATCGCGTGTGTTCCAAAAATCTGTATCAATCTCTTCAGTAAGGTTTATATGTTTTTTATTGTAAATATCATATGTCCACCATTGATCATCCTTGAAATAAAGCAAATACTTACCATCGGGTGAAGAGCCATAAAAAAACCGGAGATTGAAATGGTCAAACAGATCCGATTTTACTCCTGTTCTGACGTCAATAATTTTATAATCAGCATATTCCATTCTAAATTGTGGTTGATAGGGTTGCTTATTCCAGATTACGGCATGTTTCTGATCACCGGTGATTCGGCTATCCCTGAAATCTTCATCTGTCAGGCGAATCACCTTTTTTGTATCCAGGTTCCAGGCACAGAGCCAGGTAAAATTTTTATCCTGTGTAATTGTTTTTTGCTGCCTGGGTTGTATCGGATCGTCTAACCAGTGCCAGATATCCAACCCCGGTACTTTTTCATCTTTTTCCGGAGTTTTCGATTTCTCTTTTTCCCTTGATTCCTTATCTTCTGCTCCTTCTTTGGCAACTTTTTCTTTCTCTTCTTTCTTCTTCTTTTCAGCTGGAGTCCAGTCATGGATACCAAAGAATAATTCCATAAGATCTTCAGACCAAACCGGTGTAAATGTTTCTTTTACCCTCATCGAGTCGGGTAAAATGACTCCCGGGACAGGATCTAACATCATGATTTGAGGATTTTCCATGTTTTTAACGGCGAATAC
>CAZTES010000078.1:0-13484 GCA_964612275.1 uncultured Rikenellaceae bacterium | reverse complement strand
TTGAAAAACTGATATCCGCTTCTGAATTTATCGGGATCAGGTGAATATGGGCATGGGGAACTTCCAGACCCAGAACAGCAACGCCGATCCTTGCGCACGGAATGACCTGCTCGATTGCCCTTGCTATCCTTTTAGAAAATATTGTCATCCCTGCAAGCAGGTCATCATCAAGATCGAAAAGATTATCAACCTCATTTTTAGGAATGACCAGTGTATGACCTTTTGCCAGAGGATGAATATCGAGAAAAGCATAAAACTGCTCATCCTCATCAATTTTAAAGGAGGGTATCTCTCCTTCAACAATTTTGGTAAAGATGCTTGCCATGGCTGGAATAGTCGTTTATTTATCTGGAAATACTAATGATTTCAAATGTCATCAATCCGGAAGGAACGTTGATCTCTACGATATCGCCGACTTTACGCCCGAGCAGTCCTTTGGCAATGGGTGAGTTGACGGCTATTTTTCCGGCTTTCAGATCGGCTTCAGTCTCTGAAACCAGGAGGTACTCCATGATCAGGTTATTCACCAGGTTTTTAATTTTCACCTTATTCAGAATCTGCACCTTGGATGTATCGATTCGCGATTCATCAATAATTCTGACTTTTGAGATCACCTCCTCCAGTCTGGAGATCCTCATCTCAAGCATTCCCTGTGCCTCTTTAGCAGCATGGTATTCTGCATTTTCAGCAAGGTCTCCTTTTTCCCGTGCGTCAGCAATCAACCGGGAAATTTCAGGGCGTTCAACGGAGGTAAGGTGATCGAGCTCCTCTCTCAGTTTATCCAATCCCTCTTCTGTGATGTATGAAATCTCTGCCATGGTAATCTCAAATGGTCAAACGATGTAAAAACAAAAAGAATTCCGACAATAGGAACTCTTTCACCCTGCAAAGGTAAAAAAAATATACAAATATCTAAATCTTTACAGCAGGAAAGAGAGCCAGGGAGAGAATTCCGGATAATCCATTCAGTAGTCTTTTCGATTAATAATTTCAGAATGAATAACCGCCTTTTTCAGGTCAAATTCCTTCATGATTTTTTCGAGTTCACTCTCTTCCTGGCGAGTTTCAAACCCTTCAGACCACTCGTCCTCCGCCTGGTCTTCCAGATCGGCAGCTATCGAATCCTGTATAAGTCCCATCTCCTCCTGCTTGGTCAGGGAAGTACCCTCGTCAAAGGCTGATGAACCCTCTTCCATGATTCTCTCCAGTTTGCTCTGCACAGCGGGTGTCTCAGCTTCAGTATCGACCATCTGGTCAGACATTTCAACTTCAGTTTCTCTGCTGTCCATTTCAAATGCCTGGAATGGATCGGTAACAGCAGTCTCCCCTTGGTTGGGTTTCGGGGCTCCTGCTCCCAGTTTCTTTTTCCTGTTCAGAAAGGTTATGACTAACACGATAACCGTAAGAACGATGTAAAAGATAGTGCCAATGTTGTCTTCCATAATTATCTTCTCCTTTTTCTAAAAAGCCGTTCAAGAAATGGTTCTTTTTTTCTTTTATTGTTTTTTTTTGCCTCTCTTTTTGACTGTTTCATACGTTCCTGGACCTCTTTTGTCTGAATTTTATGCCGGCGTTTCAACTCTTTTTTGCGCGCTTTTTCATACGCTTGATCCTGCCTTTTCTCCACTTTCTCCGATTTTGTAACAGCCTTTCGGACCTTTCGTGAAGGCCGCTGAGCAGCCAACGCCATGGGAATAATCAGCATGACCAATAACAACAGGATTCGTTTGTGAAGGATTTTCATTATTTTTGTCCTTTATTTTAAGAACGCTGGATGGCTGTCATTATTACCAAATCAAAAATAACGAATTTTTTTTTAATCCTTTCAATTAGTTTCCTGCTAAACTCCTGTGAGGAGGAGAAACAAAAAATCATTCCCCATACCTATGTAAATTTTTCCATACGGTTAGATGATCCACAATTCATCACGTTAAGCTCAGTCGGAAATACCGTGGTTATCACCAGCAGTTACGACGGGAGTAATTCAGCCGGATATGATAACAACGGAATCATTCTATACCGTGCATCACAGGATGAATTTTATGCGTTCGACCGGACCTGTACCTATGACGTTGAAAAGAGCATTGCAGTAGAGATCGATGAATCGGGAATTATGGCAGTGTGTCCGGTGTGCAGCTCAACCTATGTATTGCCCAATCTCGGATTTCCCACAAAAGAGAGTCCTTCGAAATACGCACTTCATCAATACCAGACCAGTTTTAACGGTCTGATAGTGCATGTTTTCAACTAACTCTAATTTATAGAACCATGTAGGTCAACTGCTTACATGGTCTGATCTGAGACGTTCAGGTGACTTGAAGAAGGCTGCACAGAGTCACACCACGATAAGAAGTAAACATAATACATACATATATTTTAAAATTGTTTCGGTCGACCAAACAACCGATCCATTCTAATTTTAAAAATATATAGTCCCGTAGGGACTCATCTTAATCCTATCCAACCGGTTAACTGACCCGTCAGGGTCTTTCAGATCTGAAGGTGTTTTTAACAAAAATCCCCGGGAGGGGATTAATATTGAATAGCCCCGGGTAACCCTGTGAAAGAATGCTTCGCTTTATCACTACGTCCGGGAAGTAAAATGATGTTTCTCTTTAGCAGTTCGTCTTGGAATATCGCTATTTCACAGGGGCAACCCGGGGTTTAATGCGACGCTTAAAAATGCGGTCCAACTGCATTGCTATTTAGCGGGAAAGGGCTCTATGGACCGTAAATTTACCAACCGTTCATTAGCATGTTTCATCCGTCAGACCCGGAATGGGTCAGACGGTACCTTAAAATACCGTCTTAACGATATTACACATCTTTCAGTCCCTCCGGGACGTTCTATACATTTCCTGCTTGTTACAGCCACTGAAGTGGCTGCCTATTCCCTGCCATTCCCTAACGGGAAGGTTTATGACAACGCTGACGACACGATTCAAAGAGGTTTGCAAAGAGAGGTATCCTTTGTATCACGCCATTAGTTTTTCAAAGGGGGTCACGTGTTCTATTCAACCCTCCAACTTGAGTTAATTAGTAACGATAGTGATCCGGTTTGAACGGTCCGTTTACCGGCACACCGAGATATTCAGCCTGGCCCGGTGTCAGCTGGGTGAGTTTTACACCGATCTGGTCGAGGTGCAACCGGGCAACTTCTTCATCCAGGTGTTTGGGTAAGCGGTAAACATCGATCTCAAAATCGTTGTTCCACAGTTCAATCTGAGCCAATGTCTGGTTTGAGAATGAATTACTCATAACAAAAGAGGGATGACCTGTGGCGCATCCCAGGTTAACCAGTCTCCCCTCAGCAAGAATAAAGATGGAGTGTCCATCGGGAAACAGGTACTCATCGACCTGAGGTTTTACACTGATCTTCTTTATTCCCGGCCATTCTCCCAGTTTTTCCACCTGTATCTCATGGTCGAAATGACCGATATTGCATACAATGGACTGATCCTTCATTTTTATCATATGCCCGGCGGTTATCACATCTTTGTTACCGGTAGCCGTAACAAAAATATTCCCCTCGTCCAGGGCATCTTCCATGGTTTTTACTTCGTACCCTTCCATGGCTGCCTGGAGGGCACAAATGGGATCGATCTCGGTAACAATTACCCGGGCTCCATAGGATCTCATCGACTGGGCAGAACCCTTTCCCACATCACCATAACCACAGACCACCGCAACTTTTCCGGCAAGCATTACATCCGTAGCCCGTTTGATCCCATCGGCTAATGATTCCCGGCAACCATACAGGTTGTCGAATTTTGATTTGGTAACCGAATCATTCACATTGATGGCAGGGGCAAGAAGTCCGCCAACCTCCTTCATTTGATATAACCGGTGAACCCCGGTGGTGGTTTCTTCCGAAATCCCCTTCAGTTCGGCTACCGCTCTTTGCCATTTGGTCGGATCTTCATCAAGCAGGGTTTTCAACCGGCCGATAACCACTGCCTCCTCAGTGTTGGATGGTTTTCTGTTCAGGGATTCCGGATTCACTTCCGACTTATACCCCTGATGCAACAGGAGTGTTGCATCCCCTCCATCGTCCACAATCAGGTTTGGTCCCTTGCCTCCCGGGAAAGAAAGAGCCTGAGCAGTGCACCACCAGTACTCTTCCAGGGTTTCTCCCTTCCAGGCAAATACCGGAATTCCCATCCTGGCAACTGCAGCAGCTGCATGATCCTGGGTTGAAAAAATATTGCAGCTGGCCCATCGGACATCCGCACCCAGTTCCACAAATGTTTTAATTAATACGGCGGTCTGAATGGTCATGTGCAGGGATCCGGTAATCCGGGCACCCTTCAGGGGTTTTGATGCGGAATATTTCTGCCGGATGGAAATTAATCCGGGCATCTCCTTTTCCGCTATATCAATCTCTTTAAATCCCCAGTCAGCAAGATTGATGTCCTTGATCTTATACGGTATACTTTCCACTGATGTCGTTTCCATTTATATGATAATTTGACCGACAAAGTTAATAAATATAAGGGAAATAAACCCAAATGAAAGGTAAAAGCGGAGGGAATGCACTATTCGGTCCCGAAACGGATTATCCTTCTGAAGAGAGGATCTTCCGGGCCATTGTTTTATCCTTTTTTAATTGCTCTACTAGCTGGTCTACGCTGGAAAACTTCACCTCATCCCGAATCCTGTCGACAAAACGGACCTGTACATCCTTCCCATAGATCTGGTGTTTGAAATCAAAAATATGAACTTCAATACTTTTTCCATTCTCTCCATTGTTCAGGGTAGGGCGCAAACCGATATTTAACATACCCTTTAATATATCGTCGCCTATTTTGATATAAACAGCATAGACCCCATCTTTGGGTACCAGTTTATACCGTTCCTTTGGCAAAACATTTGCTGTAGGGAAACCGAGGGATCTGCCAATTTTTTTCCCTCCGATGATCGTTCCATTAATGGAATAATGATAACCCAGCAACCGGTTAGCAAGAGGGATATCGCCTGAATTCAAGGCTTCCCGAATACGGGTGGAACTCACGTTGTATTTATCCACCATACGGGCGTCAACCTGCTCAACATCAATCTCGTATTTTACAGCCAGGGATTTGAGGGATTCAAAACTCCCCTCGCGGTTTTTTCCGAAATGGTGATTAAACCCGACAATCAGGCACTTAGCATTTACTTTTCCAACAATAATCTCTTTTATGAACTTCTCGGAAGAATAGTTGCTCAGTTCCCGGGTAAAGGGAATAATGATAAAATGATCCACCCCCTTTTTTTCAAATAATTCCCGTTTCTCTCTCAGGGTGCTTAAATATTTCAACCCTGCTCCTTCCGGAGTTAAAAAGAGTCTCGGGTGTGGCCAGAAGGTAACCACGACACTTTCGCCTTTCTTTTCCCTTGCCGCATCAAGCAACCTGCGAATGATGGCATCATGGCCACAATGAACACCGTCAAAAACACCAACAGTTACCACAGCATTGGGGATCATCAGCGTTTCCGGATCTTTATGTATTTCCACGTGTCGTTATTTTAAAATAATAGGGTACACAAAATTAGAATAAAGGTTGCCAAAAAAAAATTGATGAAGAAAAACGATACCTTTATTTGCTGATATCGGATACAATTTCATCGATGAATACACCTGATCTTGCCCGGAATGATCCGTGGTTAGAACCCTTTGCCGAGGTGATAAACCGGCGGCATGAGAATGCCCTGGCAAAAGCAGTCGAACTGCGTGGTTCCGGCAGTCTGAAGAATTTTGCCTCCGGACATCTCTATTTTGGACTTCATAAAGAGGGAAAAGAATGGATCTTCCGTGAGTGGGCTCCGAATGCCGCCAGGATCTACCTTGTCGGAACCTTTAATCAGTGGGAGGAAAATGAATCGTATTCATTAACACCAGTCAAAAACGGGAACTGGGAGATTTCCCTTCCATTGGATCAGGTTCGGCACGGTGATCTTTACCGGTTATCGATTCATTGGGAAGGAGGAAAGGGTGACCGGATCCCCTCCTACGCGACACGTGTGGTGCAGGATCCGGAAACGCTGATTTTCAGTGCTCAGGTATGGGAACCTGAGGAACCATTCATCTGGAGAAATCCGGATTTCTCGCCCTCTTCCAAACATCCCATCATCTATGAAGCGCACGTCGGAATGGCAACGGAAGAGGAGAAAATTGGCAGTTTTAACGAATTCCAGACCCGGATTCTGCCCGACATTGCCAAAGCAGGGTATAATGTGGTTCAACTGATGGCAATTCAGGAACACCCGTACTACGGATCCTTCGGATACCATGTCTCCAGTTTTTTTGCTGCATCCTCCAGGTTCGGAACACCGGATGACCTGAAAAAACTGATCGATGAGGCACATGAACAGGGACTTGCCGTTATCATGGACCTGGTGCATTCACATGCTGTAAAGAATGAAAATGAAGGCCTCGGGAAATTTGACGGGACACCATACCAGTACTTTCATGATGGATACCGCCGGGAGCACGTGGCATGGGATTCCCTCTGCTTTGATTACAGAAAAAATGCAATATTGCACTTCCTGTTGTCCAATTGCCGGTATTGGATTGAAGAATATAAATTCGATGGCTTCCGTTTTGACGGGGTAACCAGCATGTTGTACCTGGATCATGGATTATCCCGGGACTTCACATCATACCATGACTATTTTGACGGCAGCCAGGATGAAGATGCCATTACCTACCTCACGCTTGCTAACCAGCTTATTCATGAGGCTAATCCAGCGGCTATGACCATTGCTGAAGAGATGAGCGGAATGCCGGGCCTGGCTGCACCTTTTGAGGCAGGAGGAATGGGTTTTGACTTCCGGCTCGCCATGGGGACCCCGGATTTCTGGATTAAAATCATTAAAGAGGTTCCTGACGAAAAGTGGAATGTATCGCAGATCTACCACGAACTTTCAGGTCACCGTGCGGATGAAAGAACCATCGGATATGCGGAATCACACGACCAGGCACTGGTGGGTGATAAAACGATTCTCTTTCGCCTGATTGACCAGGAGATATACTGGCACATGTCAAAAGGGGATCAGAACCTGATCATTGACCGTGGCATGGCACTGCATAAAATGATCCGGCTTGTTACCATTGCCACGGCAGGGGGAGGGTACTTAACCTTCATGGGGAATGAATTCGGTCACCCGGAATGGATCGATTTTCCACGGGAAGGAAATAACTGGTCCTACAAATATGCCCGGCGGCAATGGTCCCTGCGTGATAACCACCAGCTAAAATATCACCTCCTGTCCGATTTCGACCGGGAAATGATATCGCTGGTCAGGGATGAAAATATCTTTTCTGAACCTTTCCCATTCAAGATTTTTTCTCATGAAGAAGACCAGGTCCTCGCCTGCAAACGTAGGGGACTGCTCTTTATATTTAACTTCAATCCCCGGCAATCCTTTACCGATTATGGCATTCCCGTTGATCCAGGCAGCTACCGCATCGTTTTGAACAGCGATGACCCGAAATTCGGAGGCCAGGGGCTTGTCGACCAATCCATTACCTATTCCCCCGACAAACCGGGAAAAATCGCTTCACCTTCTCCTTACTATCTGAAACTCTATATTCCCACCCGGACAGCGCTGGTTTTAAAACATTCTAAACCAAAATCAGTCAGGTAAGTTGCAATAGTAATTCGATGGTAACTGGGTAGTAATTCGATAGTAATTTCCCATAGGAGTCCCCCGGACAATGGTAATTCGGTGGTCATATCATTGTCATACAATGGTTTACCCTGTGAAATAATGCTTTACATTAGCGATGCAATCACTATTTCACAGGGTCATGCAATTGAATGATAGCGGATTCGCCTGGCGGAAGAGCAGCTTTTTAAATAGGGACAGCTACCGAATTATTTAACGGTTTGTTATTTCTTTTTCATTCGTTTTGGACCATACCATAACCAAAACCCCGTTATTGTAAATGTCAGCAAGGAAAGTCCCATTATTGAAGTGTAAATTAATTTAATTTGTTCGCCGTTTGTTCCAAAATAATAGTCAAGTATTAAACCATTATGAATATTTTCTATAAAGTCCGAACGCCTTTTTTTAATTTGAAGTAATTCCCCTGTTGCCCCATCCAGTTGAATGCCGTAATAATGTTCAGCAAAAACAAATTTTACCATCCCACTCTCTTTTCTGACATCGATACGTTGAAGTTCCAAAGAAAGGTTTGTGGAGACTGAGTCGTGCAAAATAGTACACGCTTTCTGATACAACTCGTCCAGTGGCAACCAGTCTTTAAGTTCTGTTGAACTTCCCTGGTAGGATTTTGGAAGTATTTCTCCACTACTGTTTTTTTTCCACCCTAAAAGTATTCCTGTTACTGAAATAAAAAGGAAAAAAACAAACAATAATGCTCCTGTTGTTCGGTGGATTTTCCTGAATGCACGCAATATTTTTGCTTGTTGCTGCCTGTTATTATTTTTTCTCATATTGTATGAACACATGCGTTTATTCACCTGTCAATTGTCCGTTGATTTGGCGATGCAAAATTACAACACCCCATTCCAAGTCTTTTCTCTCTTTACTTTTTTCATTAATCTTGATTTATATCCACCGAATCGGTTTCATATCCTGCCTGTGGGGAAGCAGTTCATGTTTCGGAAATGCACGGATCCCAAAGGTGTAACTACCCGGTTTTGTAGGTTTAACCCGGATAGAGAACCAGGCTTTACCGTCACTGACCTTATCGAGCCTGAATTCTTTTTTTATGACAATTTTTGCAGACCCCTCTTTCCCGTTCCCGGCAACGATCAGTTCCAGTCCAAGGCTTGAGGCAGGCAGATCGTTGAGCTGAATGATCACCGTGCCCGAGTAATCACTACCCAGTTGAAAAGCGGATTCAAGAGAGCTTGTAAAGTTCAGCGATTCCACTTCAAGACGATCCCATTTTCTTTCCATCTCCTGCTTCCATTGTGCCAGCAACCTGGCCTTCTGATAATGATTAGCGGTCAGGCTCTCCTTTCTTTCAAACAGGCGGTTGTAGTATTTTTCCTGGTAATCATTCAGCATTCTCCGCATGGTGAAATCGGGAGCCACCTTTGCCATAGTATTCTTAATAAAACCGACCCACTGTAGGGGAATGCCGTTATCATCCCGGTTATAGTAAGCCGGAATAATTTCATTTTCCAGGAGGTAATAGATGGTTTCGGCATCCAGTTCATCCTGGAAATCCTGGTTATCATAGGTTCTTTTCTCGGGTAATGCCCAACCGGCATTCTCTTTATATCCTTCGACCCACCACCCATCAAGGACACTGAAATGGAGTGTCCCGTTCATCACGGCTTTCTCTCCGCTGGTGCCCGATGCTTCCAGCGGCCTGGTAGGGGTATTGAGCCATACATCCACTCCCTGAAGCATATATCTTGCCAGGTCGAGGTCATAATTCTGCAGGAAAATCACCTTCCCCAGAAATTCAGGTTTTTTCGATATCTCAAAAATTTTCTTAATGAGTTCCTGTCCGCCTCCATCATGAGGGTGTGCTTTTCCTGCAAACAGGATCTGCACGGGTCTGTCAGGGTTATTTACAATTTTTTCCAGCCTGTTCAAGTCCGAAAAGAGCAGCGATGCGCGCTTATAGGTGGCAAAACGTCTGGCAAATCCGAGAGTTAAGGGATTGGAATTCAGCTGTTTTGTTATTTCTACAATATCTTTTGGGTTTTCGGATCGCCTTATCCAGTTGTATCGCAACCGTTCTTTAATTAAGGATACCAGTTTGGTTTTCAGGTTTTGTTTGATGCTCCAGATCTCCTGATCCGGTACATCATAGATCTTTTCCCAGGCTTCTTTCCGTGATTGTTGGTCGATCATGGGTTCACCTGTAAGTTTACGGAACAGTTCATCCCATTCCGGGGCAATCCATGTCGGATAATGGACTCCGTTTGTCACGTGTCCGATATGCAGTTCTTCCGGCAGGTAGCCGGGCCAGAGTTTACAAAGCATCTCCCTGCTTACCGCACCGTGCAGCCTGCTCACACCGTTTATTTCCAGGGAGAGGTTGGCAGCCAGGTAGCTCATGTTGAATTTTTCACCTTTGTTTTCAGGGCTACTTCTGCCCAGTGCCATCAGTTGATCCCAGGTAATGTTCAGCCTGCCGGGATAGTGTGAAATGTAGGTCCGTAACAGATCCTCCTCAAATTCATCGTGTCCTGCCGGAACCGGTGTATGGGTGGTAAAAAGGGTTGATCCCCGGACCAGTTCCAATGCTTCAGTAAACGTGAATTTCTCTTCTGCAATAAAAACGCGCAAGCGTTCCAGTCCAATAAATGCGGAATGCCCCTCATTGCTGTGGTAAATATCAGGAACTAAACCAAGGGCTTTCAGTGCCCTGATCCCTCCTATTCCAAGCAGTATTTCCTGTTTCAGCCGGTTTTCCCTGCTACCTCCATATAGATGATGTGTCACTGACCGGTCTTGCTCCTGGTTGAATTCAAAATCGGTATCAAGCAGGTAGAGCGGAATGGTTCCCACATTCACCTGCCAGATTCGTGCATACAGTGTACGACCGGGCAGCGCGATTTGAATGATTTTCCAGTCTTCCTCATCATCCTGCACAGGGACCACGGGAAGTTTTGAAAATCTTTCCGCTTCATATACTGCTTGCTGTTCACCATTCACTGATAGCAACTGTTTAAAATAGCCATACCGGTACAGCAACCCGATACCGATGATATCTGCTCCTGAATCACTGGCTTCTTTCAGGTAGTCGCCTGCCAGGATCCCTAATCCCCCCGAATAGGTTTTCAGACTGTTGTGCAACCCAAATTCCATGCTGAAATAGGCGACCCTGGGGGGGGGTCTGTTTATTGACCGGTCAAGGTATGCTTCAAACCGTTCATAGGCCCGATCAATTTTTGCCAGGAAATCCCTGTTTTTTCCCAACACAAGCAATTTCTGATAATTCACCGATTCCAGGAACAACACGGGATTTTTACCGGTCTCTTCCCATAATACCTGATCGATGCTGCAAAAGATCTCTTCAACATCACTATTCCACGACCACCAGAGATTTTTTCCAAGCAAGCCAAGTTTTTTAAGTTTCTCCGGAAGTTTGGAATCGACAAAGATCTTTCGCCAGACCGGACCTGGGACTTCCTGTGGTTTAACCATGGAAGGATAGGGTTGTACTTCCACTTCGATGGATGACATATCCACCCTGCCGAATACTTCTTTTATCGCCAGGTTGTATGCCTGGTAATAATATTCAATCAGGTTTTCCCACAGAGCAATCCTGGATATTTCGAAGGCTTTTTTCCTTGCTTCTTCTTCCTCATTCTTGTTAAATCGTGCAAAGGTTTCGAGTTGCCGGATGATCCCTTCCCTGACCTCCTGATCATTATTATCGTTCCGGTCCACCACAAGGATCCCATTGCCGGGATCATTGAATTGGTCATTTACCCATCGCCCGAATCCGGTCAGTGAAGTAGTAATTGTAGGAATGTGAAAAGCAAGGCTCTCCAGGGGGGTATATCCCCACGGTTCATAATAGGACGGAAAGACGGTAACATCCAGACCGATGAGTAGATCATAATAGGTAAGGTTAAAAATTCCATCATCACCATTCAGGTAGGAAGGCACAAAAATAACCTTAACCCGATCATTTACCTTGTTTTCAAGTTCCCCTTCCCGGATCATTTTAAGGATAGGATCATATTCAGCATGGTGCAATCCATGGGTAAGAAATGGATCTTCCAGGCGGGTTGCACCGGATGGATTGGAGAGATTATGCAGAAGATCGGCTCTGGGTCCATAATGGTGAGCTGGAATGAGGATGAATGCAACAATCTCTCTACCAAGGCTCTCATTCCTGTTCAGTTCAACCAGTGCATGAATAAACAGGTCAATGCCTTTATTCCTGAATTCATATCTGCCGCTGGTTGCGATCAGCAGAGCATTTTCTGAAATTTTTCCTCCACTCAGGGCAGAAGCAACATCGAGGAATTTCTGCCGGGCAGCAGCTCTTTTCTGATGAAACGCATCCCCTTGAGGGATAAAGGTATCTTCAAATCCGTTGGGAGTTACAACATCCACTTCCTTTTCAAAAAACTGGATACACTCCTGGGAAGTGATCTTACTGACCGTAGTAAACGCATCGGCAGTAATGGCGGAAATTTTTTCCAGGGAATGTTTCGAGATGATGTTGAATTCGCGGGCAATCTGAACCGGATTGAATTTTTTCAGGTTCCCATAGAGCGGCCGGTTATTCCCTGCCAGTGCTCTCCCAAGGACTGTAGCATGGGTTGTGAATATCGTTGCAACCTGTGGTACATTCTTATCCAGGTACAATATTCCCGTACCGGTCATCCATTCATGAAACTGGGCTATAATTTTGTCATCATATTCCAGGTGAAAATTTCGAAAACTCTCAATAATCTTAGCCGCGGCATACCCGAATAATGCGGGTTCGATATAATCCCACTGACCGGAGATTGAATCCAGTTTAAAGGTTTCCCAGAATATTTTGAAGATCTCATCTTTCTGGGCTATGAATGGAGTAAAATCCACCAGGATCACGATCGGATTCCCCGAAATATTCCATCTGCCCGTTTTAACCCTTAGCCCCTCCTCGTTCGCTTTTGATCTCCAGGAGCTGAACAATCCGGGATCTTCTGTAAATTCAGGATTCTCCTTTTCGTCCCTCCAGATATCCGGGCCAATGAGGATGTACCGGTCTTGAAATTTTCGGGTTAGTGTAACAACCTTGGTCGATATAACGGTATATATTCCACCCACCTTATTACATACTTCCCAACTTGTTTCAAACAGGTAATCGGGAGAAACCATCTCTTTGCTCATTACTTCTTCGCGGATTTTGATTGAGTTACACCGGATTTTTTCCTCTGTTTGTTTTTTGTGCCGGAACCGGATGCCGGTTTCCTTTTAGCAGGAGAAACCTTCCTGCCCCCAGGCGTTCTGGAAGAGGAGGACTTTGGTGATGATGAACGTTTTATTTTTCCCAGTTCGGCTGCATACGTTTCAAGCTTTTTCTCCTTTTCCGCCAGTTGTTGTTGCAGTTCAGCAACTCGTTTTTCCACCACCATTCCCGGAATTGCTTCCTGAACACGCAGCTGAAAATCGCTCAAGATATTCATATAATTAATGAATGCATCATATGGGGAATCGTATGGATTAAAATAGGCATGTACGGCTCCATCGGAAAAGAATTTGGTGCACATATAATAAAAGTGGTCACTGACTTGAAGGTATTCCCAGTCTTTGAGTATTTCCGGGTCATTGCATTGATTCACGGCTGGGGAGAGATCATATAGTTTGTTAAACGCCTCTTCCTGCAGTTCATTTCCCAGCCAGGCTGTAAGATCCCGTTCTTCATCTGCCCATGAAATCGGATGCGGGCAATGAACAGCCGCCACCGGCTGGAATTCTTTTACAATTTGCGATGGAGTACTGAACGTAAATTTTGTTCCGGACAGGATAATTCCGGGCAAGGCTTTCAGGAAATCAAATATTCCTGTTTCTTC
>CAZTES010000077.1:0-13508 GCA_964612275.1 uncultured Rikenellaceae bacterium | reverse complement strand
AAATGAGGTTTGAATTTTTCCCGATCCATCCCAACCCGGCTTTTGCCGCCCAGGCACGGTCAAGCACAGGAGCCGAATCAACAAAATACCGGCCCTGCACCGGACCTATCTCTTCATCGATGAAATCAAGCAGTTTTTTCAGCTTTTTCTTCATCACCCGGTGGTAATCCTTCCCATAAGTATATTTGGATATCTTTGGGGCTAACGGATCACATTGTATTTCCTCCGGAAAGTAATTCAGGATCACGGAGATGACCGATTTAGCTCCCTCGACAAGAAGGGTAGGGTCAACACGCTTCTCAACATACCGGTTCATATAATCCATCCCACCCTGAAATCCTGTACCAAGCCACTTCTTCAGGTGAGTGGCTTCATCCTCCAGCCTGGAACCTTGCGCTATTCCACAGGCAGTAAAGCCCAGGCGGGCTGCCTCTTCCTTAATTCGCCGGCTATCTATTGAACCATTCTCCATACCTTAAAGAAAATAAAAATTTTTAATACAGTGATCTTAAAAATTCATAACTTGTATTGTTTTTTCTTATTGACTTTCAGAACAATACTTCATTTTATACATAAACAGGGAGAATCATGAAACCATTTAAGATTATTTTTTTTATCACAATCGCTATTACTATCATAATCTCAGGTTGCAGTAAGGATGAGTCGGCAAAACCGGATATTTTTATCTATGGACTACTGGGTGTCAGTCCGGATTCCGAAAACCCCGAGGAAGACTATCAATGGATCTATGCAAGGGTATTCAATCACCCGGATAATCAATCCGTAGAAGCAGAATTAACAAAAGGTACACAAGTTATTCCGCTTGAAGCAAATTACGGGGAAGCGAATAAATATTTTACGGAAGGCCGTGCGGGTTTTTCTTTTGAGCCATTCGACGAATATCAACTCCGGATATGGGATTCAAAAAACACCTTCTCGGGAAAAATCACAACATTGATGAGACTTAATATAACGGAAGCATCGGTGACCGGAAACCAGGTTGACCTGGAATGGACAGACATTGGTGCTGATTTTTACGACGTTGGATTCAGCCATTCTGATTTTGAGCAACATTATCAGGTGGAAGATGATCACATCACGGTAGACCTGAGTGAACTGGACCTGGGAGATGATACATGGATTAATATTGGTGTTGCCGGTTTTAACGGATTTAGCCCAATCTCCGATCCGGGTTGTAACATGACCGGTTGTAATGGTTATTTGTTTGGATATAGCAGGAATAATACAACACTGGATCTTCAAACCATGACGTTTTCGAAAGAGGGTACTGTTAACTCTCAACCAAATCTTGATAATTTAATATTGGCTTTCCATAGTAATTCATCAAACGATACCCCTAAAAGCAGTTCGTTGAAGTTTATGTTCACCTATGCCACATTATATAATGCCAGTTATGATCCGTCAGGATATAATTACTTTTCAGGTACGACAGTTACCGAGCCGGCAAATGCATTGAAAGCTTTTGAAGGTTATCTGGACGGAGAAAAACTAACATCATATACCTGGGGTGGTTTCTTTCACGGTTTATATAGTTATGCTTCTGTTTATGGTGAGTACAACAACTACATGCAATGTACATTTACCCTGCAGATTAATGATAAGATTGAATCAGCCTCCGTAGCTAATCCGGATACCTTTTCTATAGTCTCTCCCCCATCATCCGGCCTAATTCCAATGTCCCCATTTCAAATTACCTGGGACAGACCTGACAATGCAGACTATTTCTTTATCAATGCTTCCTGGATAATCACGGGGGATGACATTGGCAAAAACTATTTCTACTCAACGGAAAACAATACCTATCTCATTTCTGATATCCCAACTAATGCTGAATGGGGGCGAATCGATGTTGTTGCCATTAACGGACCAAGCCCGATGCACTCCCTGGAACCCAATCTCGAGAAACTGAATGGATTCTATTTTTCCAGGCGTTACTCAATAAATTCAGTCATTTTTTCTGATAATATCGGAAAAGGAGTGACTGAAGAACCAGGGGTATTGAAAGAAGATCACAATGCAATCGATCTCCGGGTGGATCAATTCCTTCTCAATAAACTCTCAGAAAAGCATCCTGAACTGAATCAACACAAGGAAACAATAATCAGGAAAATCCGGGAACAGTAACTGAGCACTTTTTTATCCGGGTTACAGCAATCCCAGTTCCAGCATTGCCTCTTCACTCATCATGCTCTTGTCCCAGGGAGGATCAAATACCAGCTTTACCTTCACATCCTTTACACCATCGATCCCCTTCACACCCTGGTGAACTTCTGCAATAAGGTCATCCGCCATGATCCCCGTTTTCAAGCCATTGCTTAAGGTGGAATGCATCTTGTTCAAGCCTTTCGGCCTTTGATATCCCGCATGCATCAAATCCAAGCCGGATCGCATGGTTTTTGATATTAGCTGAAACTTCCTGAAAAAGGCACGTTCTCTTGAAAAACGTGGTCGTCAGGATGTCATTGCTGCAATGAATAAACACGACATAGGCAGTCACACGAATTATGGATCAATCCTATTCTTGACAGCCTCAAAATTAATTTCTCAAAGAAAAATCAAAGGTATGAAACCCCAGGGTAGAACCCTGGACCCGTCTTTCCGGGGTAGAACCCCGGGGAATTAAACCACACCTTCTCGTCCGCCGAAGCGGAACGCGAAGGAGGATTAATGGTGTTGATGTTATTTCCTTTTTTGCCTGTCATCCTTGCAAGGTCCGTTCTGAACAGTTTTGGAACTTTAATTTTTATGAAGGTGCTAATCCTGATTCAAGGGAGTTAAAAGCTCCAATATTACGCCCTGAAAATAGTATGAAAACTGCCAGGAAAAATTCTAGAAGATTAATGGAATTTCTTGAAAGTCAGGAAAACATTGAGGTTACCACCTTCAGCGACTTGATGGATCGATTTTCCTATCAGCGTGATTTTGTGAATAAAAAGGATCTTCAGGAAATAGCGGCAGAGATTGTATCAGATCAAACGATTGTAATTGATGAATATTTTTTCTCCTGCGGAAGTATTTACTGCATTGGTACAATCTCTTGCTGAATTTACATAGAGCAGAAAAATCCCAAAACAATTAAAACGTATGAGTCTTCTTGGGCCTATGGAGATGCCTATTGAAAATCCTGAAATATCAAGTGTTCCCATCAACCAGATTAATGAATTAGTAAGCACTGCTGGATCAACCATCCGGAATAGTGGTTGCCTTCCTTCCTGGTTGAGCATTGAAGAGAAACGGATAGGTACTGGCTCTCTTTTGGTTCTGTTTAGTACAGTATATTTAGATATTGTTTCCGATAATCAAAAAGAGACTTACAATGTAATCGCTTTTGATCCTTATCCGAAAGAATACGAAAAAGCAATTATCTCAGAAGTTGAAGGATATAAGTACTGGACAGTGCATCGCCCTGATCTTGATATAGCCGAAGATTATGAAAACCGTGAGTAATAAACCGCATGCAGCAACAGAATTTGTGAAGAATGTGTTCTGCGAAGTTCCTGAAACGTATGAAAAGGTAAATCATGTTCTGACACTTGGACTTGATATGATGTGGCGTAGACGAGCTGCAAGGATTGCCGCATCAGCCGGTGGAGGCCACTGGGTTGACATGTGCACCGGTACAGGAGAGATGGCAGTCTATCTCAGTCGCCTGGCCCCAAAAGGAACAAGTATTCAGGCCGTAGATTTCTCGCCAGCCATGATGGCTGAGGCACGCAAGAAGCCAGAAGCAAAACAGATAGACTTTGTCCGGGCCGATATAAAAGCATTGCCGTTCACTGATGAAAGTATAGACCTGATCACCATGTCATTCGCTACACGCAATATTAATTTGAGAAGAGAAGTACTGGCCCGGAGTTTCTCCGAACTGCATCGTGTACTGAAACCAGGAGGTCGTTTCGTGAATCTGGAAACCAGCCAACCCCCTTTTCTCCTGGTGAAAAAGTTGTTTCACCTGTACGTAAAACTATTTGTTAAGAGGGTAGGAAGTCGATTATCCGGATCAAAGACCAGTTATACCTATCTGTCCAGGACAATCCCCCGATTCTATCCCGCCGATGTGTTGGCCGAAATCCTGCGTCAAGCCGGTTTCGAGGAAATTACTTTCCGGCAATTACTGTTTGGGGTAGCGGCCATTCACCAAGCGCGAAGATTGTAGAATAGTGTTCATACGCAGATGTTCATTGTTTAAAGACAGGAGATTTTTCACTAACAAAGCCATGCAGGCAACCGTGTGAAGTCCCGGCGTGGCCACGAGGCACCTTATGGCAAACCCTTTGCCCTAATTGCAGGCTATCATTTATGATCTGGATGGCGTCATTCCCATTGCGGAAGAAAAGGTCAGAGAAGTACAACTTCAAAATCGGGTAAGTTTTGTCGCAGACGATTATAATAAGGATGAACTTCCCGGTGGATGTGATCTTGCCTTGCACGAAATCATTTTATGCAGTATTTTGCAGTAAATAACATCCTGGTACCCTTACAGGTATTTGGCGGATTGAATCATCCCATCAGGCTCTTTTGATTGGTGGAATGTGGCTATTGATGACCATCCTGTTTGAGTTTGTTTTTGTACATTATGTTATGTTGCATCCCTGGAGCAGGTTATTCCATGACTATAACCTTCTCAAAGGTCGTGTTTGGTCTCTAGTACCAATCTGAACCTCTTTTGCTCCTTACATATTTTATATCCTCAGGAAGTAATTTTCTGGAAGCAGGTAAGACTGTAATCTGGAGTTGGAGCGATGTGGGAATTGAATTTCCTATTCAGGTCAAGAAAGTGGATCTGCAGGATACTATATGCAGAATTCATTAAAAAAGTTATTTTTGTGGTTCTGTTTCAACCTAGGATCCGTTGGAGCACTTCAGGTTGGAAATTTTTGAAAATAAATAGGAGAATATCTATGTCTTTAGTTGAATTAAAACAAGTTACAAAGGAATATCAAATGGGTGAACTGTCTGTTCAGGCATTAAAAAACATTGACCTGGGTATTGAGAAGCAATCATTTGTCTCTTTCGTAGGTCCATCGGGTAGTGGCAAAACAACAATGCTTAATCTTATCGGTTGTATTGACAAGCCTTCATCGGGAGAGGTGTTTGTGAATGATACTACGGTAAATGATTTTTCAAATAAACAGGCAGCTCAGTTTCGTGGCCAACACCTTGGATTTATATTTCAAAATTTCAACCTGCTGCCAGTCCTGACGGCTTATGAAAATGTGGAATACCCGCTCATTATGGTGCAAAATATTCCAGCCAAAAGACGCAGGGAAAGAATTATGCATTACCTGGAGGCGGTAGGAATGGCAGATCAGAAAGATAAATATCCTTCACAACTTTCCGGCGGGCAAAAACAACGGGTTGCTGTGGCCCGGGCACTGGTCCTTGATCCGAAATTGGTACTTGCAGATGAGCCTACTGCCAATCTGGATCATGCTTCTGCGTTAAAAGTTATTGAACTGATGCGATCCATGCAAAAGGATTTCAAAACAACGTTTATATTTTCAACTCACGATCCCAAGATCGTAAAAGAGGCTGAAATTATTTTTACACTTGAAGATGGAGAAATTGTTGATAAACAAAATTCCCCTTCACAAGATCATGAAAAAACAGTATGAACAATTAATGGAAAAAGAGAATGAAGGAAATTTTTAAGCTGGCTATTCGAAATTTGCTTCGGTACAAAAGACGTACACTCATGACATCGCTGCTTATCATAATGGGCGTTGTTCTGGTAATTGTTTTTTCAGGAGTTTCTCTCTCATTTAAAAACATGATGATTGGTTCCCTAACCGATTCAATGCTGGGACATTTACAAGTTCACAAAAAAGGATATGTAAGTTCGATTGATAATCTGCCCCTCCATCTTAACCTCAATGAAAAAGAGATCCAACAACTGAATAATATTCTTGAAAAAAACAACGATGTTATTGAAGCTTATTCTTATCGCATCAAATTTGGTGCGATGCTCAGCAACTTTAAGGAAACGACCAATATTCGATTAACAGCAGTTCATCCGCAGATGGAAAATGCAACCTGTCCCCGGTTGGTAGAGAGAATTAACGGTAATCTTTCCACTCCGGATAATTTTATTGAACAGGGCAAGATAATTTTACCTGAAAATTTGGCCACAGGACTGAAGATCAAAGCAGGAGATGAGGTGGTACTGGTGGCTAACAACAAGGATGGGTCTGTTAATGGATTGAGCCTGGTAGTGGCTGATCTCATCGAAAGTCTGCTGGGACCATCAGGTCGCGATGGTTTTATACATATTAATGATGCAAAGATCTTATTGCGGATTCAAGGAAATGAAATAAATGAAGTCGCTATTCGGCTGAAGAATCCAGACAACCTGAATGGAGTAAACAAGATCCTTGCCGGCGAACTGTCCAAATTGATAAACAAGCAGGACAAACCGGTTTTTGAACTGCACACATGGGCTGATTTGTCTCCCTTCTCAACCATTGCTGCTATTGTTGATTTGTTGATCATCACAGTAAAAATTGTTCTCATCGCCATTGTACTTATCAGTATCCTGAATGTTATGATGATGTCGGTATATGAACGTGTCAGCGAGATCGGTACCATTTCAGCCATTGGCACATTGCCGTCAAAAATACTGTGGCTGTTTATGGCAGAAGGGTTTTCACTGGGAATCATCAGCACAATCGTTGGCAATATTATTGGTGTGCTGACTTTACTCCTGATCAATATTGCCAATATCCATTTTTCTTTTGGCAGGATGAAGAATATTCTTTTGGAAACATCAATTGCCCCGTCAGATTTAATTTCGGTCTCTCTGATTGTAATATTTATCGCTGGCATTTCCAGCCTGAGACCGGCGCTTAAAGCATCCCGTATGCAACCTGTTGAAGCACTAAGACATGTATAAATAAAACAAATGAAAGCCAATCAAAAAAGCTTATGCCTGGTAATCTTGTTAAGTACTTTCTTTATGCAAGGCCAATCATGCTTGTCCAAACCACCCAATTCAGATGTTGATTATTCAAAATCTTCAAATAGAATAGCAGTAGCAGCAGTTGGTGATAGTGTGTCTTCTGAGGTAAGTATAAGGGCGGGCAGGGCACCCTATTATCTTATTTTTGATAAGAAAGGTGTTTTTATAAAATCCCTCGAAAATCCTTCACGGATGTTGGGAAGCGGAGCCAGTTCAGGAGTCGTGGAACTTCTCAGAAAAGAGTCTGTTCAAACAGTAATTGCAGGCCAGTTTGGTGATAAAATGAAAAAATTATTAGAGACGAATAAGATAAAATATTATGACCATACAGGTATTGCAAACGAGATTGTGGAGAAAATTACAGGAAAAAAACAGAGTAAAGATGAATAGAAATAAATTATCCCATATACTGATATTCGTTTTCATTTCTTCTGCTATTTGGGCGCAAACGAGATCCACAAATGAACCCGACGGTAATAAAATTCTCAAAAAGGTAGATGAAAATCTAATGCCTGCCTCCTTTGAATCCTACCGTAAGCTCATCAATGAAGAGCCCGATGGAAGTAAAAAGGAATTTATATTTTATACGGTAAAAAAAGGCAAAGACAAAGTAGCGATGTTATATGTTTCCCCGGCCAGCGAAAAGGGTCGTGCAACATTACGTTTGGGGGATAATATGTGGCTCTTTATTCCCAATGTCGGAAAACCAATCCGGATTACCAGCATGCAATCGGTCGTTGGAGGTGTTTTCAATAATGCAGATATTATGCGTCTCGATTATTCCGTTGAATACGAGGCGGCCATATCAGACCAGACACCATCAGGGTATATTTTAAACCTGAAAGCAAGGACCCAAACAGTGGCCTACGACAGGTTGAAAATGTGGGTTGACAAGAAAGATATTATGGTAACTAAGGTGGAATGCTATGCCGCATCCGGTACCTTAATAAAAACCCTGCAATTTAAAACCATTAAAAATTTCGGTGACGGAATTATGCGGCCCGCGGTGATTGAAACGAGCAGCCCCCTTTATAAAGGCTATCGCTCCCTGATGATTTATTCCAATATGAAACTCCGAAACTTCCCCGATGAAGTGTTTTCACTTGAATATCTGCCGAGATTAGGTGAATTGCGATGAGAAGGTTACATAAAATTCTTTTTATAGCATTTTTTTCGCATATCTGCTCCAGTGCGTTTTCACAAGAGTATGATTTCGATATTCCTGAAGAGGACACGAAAATTGAATTCAACGGCAATCTTGATTCAAAGTGGGGCATCCTGCAGACTCAAAAATCGTCGCCATTCTTCGGATTACAGTTCTATGATGTTCCTGAAAAAACAGATTACCTATCCCAATACAGGTTGGATTTTTATCTGAATGGCGAATACCGGCATAAGCACGTAGGATTTTTTATGAAGACCTTTTACCAGTATGCCAGGGAGGAGCCTCTTTCACCCTCCTTTTTTGAGCTATATGGTAGTTTAAACCTTTCTCCACGTTTGACCATGAGCATCGGTAAACGCCGTTTTAACTGGGGAAAAGGATATGCATTTAATCCCGTTGGCTATGTGAATGCTGAAAAAGATCCTGAAAATCCCGACCTGGCTTTAGCCGGTAAGACATCCGTGTATGTCAGTTATAACAGGAGTTTTGCGTCCGGTTCCCTTCAGAATTTTTCAGTGGGGGCGATCCTGTTACCTCCTGAAGCAGAGATAAATCAAAAATTTGCAGCTGCCGGCAACATTGGTGCTGCATTTAAGCTCTATCTCCTCCTGAAAAACATCGACATAGATTTTATGGCTGCATTCAGAAAAAATGAATCTCAGCGGGTTGGAATGGATTTTTCAGCCAATTTGCGGGAAAACGTAGAGATTCATTCTGAGTTTAGCTATGCACACGGAGAGGATAAGTATCTTATTGTTGATGATCTGATTTTTCAACAAAAAATTGATGGTGTTTCGCTTCTGCTGGGGCTTCGTTGGCTTAATCAATTCAATACAACTCTCATTGTTGAATACTACCACAATAACAGCGGTCTGTCAGGAAATGAGTTCACCACATACCTGAACCATTTGCAGAACACATTGGATAGTGATATTCCTGCATTGATTAATTCGGCAAAACTGGATATGACCACTACTTTTCGATCAAAAACGTTAATGCGGGATTATCTCTATGTGAAACTAATGCAGCCTGAGCCCTTTTCCTGGCTTTATTCTTCAATTTCCATATTCACTATTTTCAATCTGACGGATAAAAGTTTTCTACTCTCTCCCCAATTAAGTTATAAACCCTACACAAATTTCGAAGTTTTGCTTTGGCCGGTTTTTTTCTTTGGAGATATTAAGGCAGAATATGGCAGTAAGCAATTTAAAAGGAAAGTGGAAATCTGGATGCGTTTCTATTTTTAATTCACCCCCATTCATTATAGGGGCCGGCTACATTTTCAGTTACACTATAGCAATCCCAGTTCCAGCATTGCCTCTTCACTCATCATGCTCTTGTCCCAGGGAGGATCAAATACCAGCTTTACCTTCACATCCTTTACACCATCGATCCCCTTCACACCCTGGTGAACTTCTGCAATAAGGTCATCCGCCATGGGACAGTTGGGAGCAGTCAGGGTCATCGTGATGGTAACCGAATTGTTATTATCCACATCCACTTCATAGATCAGACCCAGGTCATAGATATTGACAGGGATCTCCGGATCAAAAATGTTTTTTAAGACCCTGACGATCTCAGTTTCGAGCTGCAGGTATTTTTCTTCTGCCATGGTTTTAATATTCGTTTTTCTCCCGGGCATGATAAGCAAGGGCATACAGTTTCATCTGCTTTACCATAGCCAGGAGTCCGTTCGACCGGGTTGGTGAAAGGTTTTCCTTTAATCCGATACGATCGATAAAATAGAATTCATGGTTGAGAATCTCTTTGGGTTCACGGCCGGAAAGGACCCGGACCAACAGGGCGACGATACCTTTTGTGATGATGGCATCGCTATCGGCTGAAAAGATGACCTTTCCATCTTTCAGTTCAGCATGCAACCAGACCTTTGACTGGCATCCGCTGATCAGGTACTCATTGGTCTTGTATTTTTCATGGATAGCGGGCAGGTCCTTGCTCAGTTCGATTAAATGGTTGTACTTATCCATCCAGTCCTCAAACAGGCTGAACTCTTCAATGATCTCCTCCTGTATCTGGTTTATATTCATGATCCATTGTTTTCAAATTCATCGATCCGGTTAACCCAACATCTCCTTTACCCGTTTTAATCCGTCGATCAACCGTTCTATTTCCTCTTTTGTATTATAGAATGCAAGCGAGGCACGCAGGGTTCCGTCAATTCCATACCGGTCCATTACGGGTTGTGCACAGTGGGTCCCTGTTCTGACGGCGATACCCATCTTATCCAGGATCATTCCGGCATCATACTGGTGAATCCCACGGATCAGGAAGGACAAAATACTGATCTTTTTCTTTGCCTTCCCGATGATCCGTATATCGCCCGATTCCTCAAGCCTGTCAGTAGCATACCCAAGCAGTTCCTTTTCATATTCAGCGATGGGATCAAGACCGACCTGCTCCAGGTATTTGAGCGCTTCAGCCATGGCAATCGCTCCGATGTAGTTCGTTGTCCCTGCTTCAAATTTAAATGGCAACTGGTTATACGTTGTTTTTTCGAAAGTTACCTTGTCAACCATATCTCCGCCTCCCTGGTAGGGCGGAATTGCTTCCAGCCATTTTTCCTTCCCGTACAACACACCTATTCCATTGGGTCCGTAAATTTTATGTCCTGAAAAAACATAAAAATCGCAATCCAGGTCAGAGACATCCACATGTCCATGCTGAACAGCCTGAGCACCATCGACCAGGACAGGCACATTGGCTGCATGTGCCGTTTTAATGATCTCTTTCACCGGATTTATGGTGCCCAGGGCATTGGATACATGAGTTATGGCAAGAATCCTTGTTCTGGAAGTGATCAACTTTTCCAGGGCACCGGGAACGAGATCACCCTGATCGTCAATGGGAATTACCTTCAGTTGTATTCCTTTCCGTTCACCCAGCATCTGCCAGGGGACAATATTGGCATGATGCTCCATGCCGGATAGGATCACCTCATCTCCTTCCCGGACAAATTTTTCCCCGAAAGAGAAAGCTACTGCATTGATGGAGCCGGTCGTTCCACTGGTAAAAACGATTTCATGGGGGTGTTCAGCACCGATAAAATTCCGGACAATCGCCCGGGCTTCCTCATACTCATCCGTGATCTGTTGGCTCAGCCAATGAACACCGCGGTGTACGCTGCTGTTGTGCCGGGCATAAAGCTCTCTTATCCTGTCAATGACAATATTCGGTTTCTGGGTTGTTGCCCCATTGTCCAGGTATACCAGTGGCTGGTTGTTCACCCTCTGTTGAAGGAGAGGGAAGTCATTTCTGATATTTTCAACATTTAACCTCACACCGGAATGTTATTTTATATCGTGTAACTTGCAGGTCCAGCTTTATTCACAATGTATCGCACAGTTTTCACACCGCGATAATTCACCCCTGAGCCTCTTATTCACCAGATGGTCGATCCGGTTACGCAAGGGTTCAACCTCGATGCGGGATATGATCTCACGGGTAAATGCAAACATAAGCATTAATCGTGCCTCTCTCTCCTTAATACCCCTGGTCCTGAGATAAAATAGTGCCTCTTCATCCAGCTGGCCCACGGTTGCTCCGTGGCTGCATTTGACATCATCGGCATAAATCTCCAGCTGGGGTTTGGTGTTCATTGCCGCATCATCCGTAAGCAGGATGTTGTTGTTTGCCTGAAATGCCTTTGTTTTTTGTGCATCCGTTTGTACAAGAATTCTTCCATTAAAGGCGCCGGTGGCAAAATCATCCAGCACACCCTTATAAATCTGATTGCTCAGGCAATTGGGTTTTGCGTGATCGATGAAAGTGTAATTATCAACATGATGTTCCTTATCAACAAGATAGAGCCCCGATGCATTGGTTTCACAACCCTCTCCATTCAGTACGATATCCACGTTGTTGCGGACCATTCCACCATGGAGGGTAATGATGTTGGTATTGAGCGTGCTGTCCTGCTCCTGGTTTGCATAGAGGCTTGATACATTGGTTGCCAGATTATGCTCATTCTGGACTTTAATATAATCCATCCGGGCATTCTGATCCACCTGTATTTCTGTAACAGAATTGGTGAAAAACCGATAATCGGAGAGTGTATGGTCACATATGATCACCCGTGCATCGGCATTCTTTCCGATGATGAATAAATTCCGGTGCTGCACTCTTGTATTTTCATTGGAGAGAAGCAGGTTTACGACCTGTATTGGTTTTTTCATAGCCACACCCTCCGGGATATGGATAAATATTCCATCTCTGGCGAAAGCGGTGTTCAAGGCGACCAGCCCCTCCTGATCCATGGGGGCATACTTCGCGTAATGCTTCTTCACCAGCTTAGGATACTCCTTCATGGCTGCTTGCAGACTACCAACAACAGCGCCAGAAGGCAACTGGGTCATCCGGTTCTCATGGTTAAAAAAGAATCCGTTTAACAGCAAGATCACATGGGTGTCGAGGGTTGGAATATCGCAATGGAAGATGTGGTTGGCATCAAAATCAACCTGCTTCACAGCGAGGTAATCCTGGAATTGATGTCGAAACAGATTATTAAAAGTCAGGTATTTATATTTTTCATTCGACCTGTCGGGGAATCCGAGTTTCTCGAACTGCTTTATGGCCCTGGTCCTGATCGAATTGACAAAATCGGGGGATTCCCCGGTCAGAAGGTCCCTGTTCTGATGATACAACTCAACCCAGTCCCTGTTCCAATCCACTACCTGAACAATCTCATCCATGATCATTTGTAATTTTTGCCCTGGAGAATTCCATTCATAGCAATCTCCTCCTTAATCCAGTCATATCCTTTCTCCTCGAGTTCCTGTGCCAGTTCCTTTCCACCGGACTTTACGATCTTACCATCGTACATTACATGCACATAATCGGGAATAATATAATCGAGCAGTCGCTGGTAATGGGTAATCACTACGGTAGCATTTTCACCGGTTTTCAACTTATTTACTCCCTTAGCCACGATCCGCAGGGCATCAATATCCAGTCCCGAATCCGTTTCGTCCAGAATAGCCAGTTTCGGTTCCAGCATAGCCATCTGGAAGATCTCATTTTTCTTCTTTTCTCCGCCCGAGAATCCCTCATTTACCGACCGGTTTGTCAGCCTGGAATCAATTTCAACCAGTGCTTTCTTCTCTCTCATAACCTTCAGGAAATCGGATGCGGACAACGGGTCAAGACCAAGGTATTTCCGTTTTTCATTAAGGGCTGCCTTGAGAAAGTTCACCATACTGACACCCGGGATCTCAACCGGATATTGAAATCCCAGGAAGATCCCCATTTTCGCCCGGTCCTCCGGTATAATGGTAAAGAGGTCCCTGTCCATGAAGGTTATCCTTCCTTCTATAACATCTGCCAGCTCACGACCGGCAAGCAGCATGGCAA
>CAZTES010000076.1:5165-13528 GCA_964612275.1 uncultured Rikenellaceae bacterium | reverse complement strand
CACGATGCTTTTTTTCCTGAACAGGCCAATAGGTTGGAATGGTTGTATTTATATAGCAAAACGACCGTATAACCGAAAACTATAAACTGCAGACTGTGGACTTTTTCCCCGTACCCCGTAACTTCTCACACTGCGTACTGCGGACTGCAGACTGTGGACTTTTTCCCCGTACCCCGTATCCCGTAACTTCTCACACTGCGTACTGCCTACTCATTTTACAATCCGCAATCCGCAATCCAAAATCCGCAATTCCTATTGACTTTGCCCTTCCATTTTCGTAACTTTATCTGTTCTACCCAACGGGTATACCAAAACCCGTAATACGTGTAACCAACGACACAACATAATGAAAACAAAACTCTACACAACATTAACCCCATTTGCCCTGACAGTGATCGGTCTCATTATCTGTGCACAGCTGGCAATGGCACAACCCGACAAAATCTACGGACCACAGGATCCGCCACCAATGGGAATAATTACCCAATTCACCGGTACCAGCCCGGGTGATGGACAGGAGGGCTTGCCCGGTGGTAAAACATTTACCTATAGCAACTGCAACCTGGCAGCCACCACAACCGTCTACTACAGCATATTGAACAACGAGGTGAAAGCCTCCATGGACGGTTGCTCATACAGCGGAAATGAAATCATGACCTACCAACCGACACAATCCAACCTGCCGAATGGAATTGCCGTTTGGACGGGATATACCTATATCCCGCTCTGGAACAATATCTCGTCTTATATACTCAATGGGCGTGATATCCGTTTTATCATGACCGTTACCGATGGAAGCGGAACACCCGTTCCGCTGGTTTCTGCCGCATCGCTCAATCTTCCTTTCAATTGCGGGGCAGTGGCACCGATCACCGATCCCAACCAGGTGTTAAAAGTGAGAATGGAGATCCAGACCTACTACAGCGGCTGGCAGCCTATCCTCAGCTATTATAATGCTGAAGCGCAGCATACCCCGTCAGGCAATCAGGTATGCACCAGCATCGACTGGGGATACTACTGGGTGAATGACGTACCGAGACTTACCGTCAAGCAACCGTTAACGCTCGATGAAGGGGCGTCGGCAACCATCACCCCTGCACACCTCCTGGCAATGGATACGGAAAGCCCGCCTACCCAGGTCTTTTTTATGCACGATCCCGACAATGAAACCGTCCTTCCCGAACACGGTATACTGAAACGGGCGGGACTCGAGGTGCCCCATGGAGAATCCTTCACCGTTGACGATATCAGTACCAGTAAGATAACCTACGTGCACGACGGGAGCGAAACGACGGGTGACGGCTTCGTCTTCAAGGTAAGGGATGGTGACGGTGCTTATGCCTCCGACGGCGGGTTTGAACTGTTCCAATACAACATCAATATTTCACCGGTCAACGACCCGCCGGTGGCAGTCAATGATGCCATTTCCTGGCCCATGAACCTCTCCTTTATCGATACACTCACCGGGATCGATCCCGATTCATCGCCGCTGGAGTATATGATCTCCACCAACGGGAAGCTGGGAACGGCAACCATCATCGATGATGCCATCGGCAATTTCGAGTACGTGCCCCTGCAGGATGCCGTCGGGAATGATACCCTCTGGTTCAAGGTGTCCGACGGGGAACATACCTCCGACTCGGCAAGATTTGTCGTTATCCTCTATAACACACCGCCGGTCGTTGAGAAAGATACCATCCGGACATGGGAAGATACACCCGTTTCCGGCATCCTTACCGGTACCGATTTTGACAACCAGTCGCTCGTCTACCGCCTGGTCGACCTGCCAACCCTCGGCACGGTGGACCTCACCGACAGCACAACCGGTGACTTTACCTATACACCCGATGCAGACCTGTTTGGTGAAGATTTCTTCAGCTACCGGGCGTATGATGGCTACGATGTGTCAGCCGTGGATACCATCACGATCGATATCCGGCCCAACATCGATATCGGTGACCTGATCGTTGCCGACCTGGTTGGATTGATCCTGATCGATACACTCAATCAGCAGCAGGCAGTGATCTCTTTGGGTGATAACTTCACGTCCATCCGGTATGTGCGTCCGGAAGCATCAGGAGATCTGCTCGTCATGGATATGAGCAAGGGATTGATCCGGGTTGATCCGATTACCGGTGAACAGACGGTTGTTTCTCCCGGCACCAATTTCAGCGCAGGTAACGGACCAGCCGGTATTGGTGTGGAGAAATCGGGGAATGTTGTGGTGGCTGACGGTCCCAACGGGATTGTCCGGATCGATATAGCTACCGGCAACGTGACCACCGTCTCTTCCGGTGGTGAACTGACCTTCCCCTTTGGACTGACGCTCGACTACGATGGCAATATCTTCGTCTCCGATGCCGGGGCTTTTATGGGAGGAACCAGCAAGATCCTGAAGATCGATCCGGTGACCGGTAACCAGATCGTGATCTCCTCCGGCGACTCGCTGATGATCACCCTGGGTTTAAACTTTGACCATTCCGGTGACCTGCTGGTCCTTGAAGCGCGGACCCTTGCCGGCGGAGCCTACGATATGATCCTCCGGGTGGATACCGCATCCGGTGAGCAGATCGTGGTCACCTCGGATGACCTGCTGAATGGTCCTTCCGACCTCACGGTGAACAGGGCAGGACAGATCATTTCGGTGAATGGAACAGGAGGGGATCTGGTCCTAACCGATCCGGCAAACAATCAATCCCTGTTTACCTCCGGCGGATACCTGTCGGGTGGATGGGGGATCTACCTTGTTCCCGAGCCCAACCATGCACCGGTGGTAGCCAATCCGGTTGCTGACCAGCAGACGGATGAGGATGCGCTGTTTGAACTAACCCTCCCGGGAGATCTCTTTACCGATGAGGATCCGGGAGATGTGCTGACCTGGTCGGCTTCGCTCTCCAACGACAGCGACCTGCCCGGCTGGCTGACCTTTGATCCCGAAATACTGCTCTTCAGCGGCACGCCGGAGAATGGCGATGTGGGGACCATTGAGATCAGGGTGACCGCCACGGACAGGAGTGATGAATCGGCTTCCGATCTGTTCAAGCTGACCGTGAACAACACGGACGACCCACCAATCCTGGTGACGGGGATTGGGGATGTCAATGCAGAAGCAAAAGTGGTGTTCAGCTACATCTTCCCGGAAGGAACTTTCGTGGATGATGATCCAGGCGATCAGATAACCTATTCGGCTGAAGCGCTGACCTTTGGCGGGGGATTGCCCGGCTGGCTCTCCTTCGATGCGCCCAACCGTAAATTCACTGGCACACCCGCTCCGGAGGATGTCGGAACGGTCAATATTGTGGTCACCGCAACCGATAACAGCATGATGACGACAACCGACACGTTCGACATCGTGGTATCGCCCCATTCGGGGATCATCGATGAGGCGGGCGGACTGAACCTTCGGATCTACCCCAACCCGAGCGAAGGCGTGTTCCATGTGGACATGCAGCTGGATAAGATGCAGGACATTGAGCTCCGTGTCCTCACCCTCACCGGCCAGCTCATATGGAATGAGAAGCATGCCGGACAGGTCGGGGAGATGCGGTATACCGTGGATCTTAAGGGTAGAGCCAAAGGGTTGTATCACCTGGAGATAATCGGTAAGACAAGGAAATATAACAAAACGATTGTAATTCATTAATCCGGGACTGTATCGGAAATTTACCCATGTAGGGGGTTTGTCACAACCTAAAAATAAGGATTCACGCAAAGATCGCCAAGTTAATGCAAAGATCGCAAAGCGTTAATTAGCAGGTATTTAAACTTTGCGTACTTAATGCTTTTCTTTGCGTACTTTGCGTGAAAAAAGGGTTGTGACACAGCCCCTACGTTTATAACACCCTCAAATGAATGGAAGAAAATACCAAATCACAACCAATAAATTCCAAACAATATCGAAATCCCAATATTCAAACATAAGGTGGATTATTCGACCCTCGGGCTTCGGATGACTGCCAATAAATTTTATAATTCTTGCAGTGTATTACATTAAAGAACGGTTGGCAGATCTATGAATAATATCAATAATGAATTTTTTTATTTTTTAGCTCCGTAGGCCTGCCGTGGAACACTTCACAATTTCGGTAACAAAATTTCAAAAAATTATCTGAAGGAAGATTATTCCCAGGATCCTTCTTCCCAATTATATTTTAACCATCAAAATATACCCCGGGAGGGGTAAAACAATGAGTTACCACCGGTTGAACCGGTGGTCAAAATATACGAGAATATTACAACCCTTACGGGGTTGAATTCTTCTATTTGAAATAGGTTTTTCGATCTGATAAAGCATAAATATTTCAAGATTATTTCACAGGGCGGGTCCTGTGAAATAACGTTTCGTTTGAACGCAGCGTCATTGGGTTTAGATAATGTTTCCTTTTAGAAACACGTTTGAAGATATCTCTATTTCACAGGGGGAAACCCTGGGTTTAGTATGAACACGAATACCCGGTCCAACTGCGGTGTTATTGATTCGGAAAACGCTCCCTGGACCGGATGATTCCAAACGCTCAATTAACGAATCAACCAATAACTTATAACAATCCCAGTCCTGGAAAATCTTTTAAATCTCAGAAAAACAACACATTAGATCAGGAAACAATCCGGAAAACCTTTGAAAATCCAACCTATTTTAACTATATTTACATAGATGGAAAAGTTAAAAATCCGCAAAGAGCTATTCTGGGATGTGGATCCTGACCGGTTCAACGAGGTTGCCAACAGGAATTTAATTATCCGGCGGGTATTTTCCTATGGTACAGTTGATGAACTGTCACGCCTGGTATCCTTTTATGGACTGGAAACCATCCGGGAAGAGATCAGGAAAGCCGGTTCACTGGATAAAAAAACCCTCGAATTTGCCAGCACATTCCTGAACATTCCAAAACAACAATTCAAATGTTACAAATAGATGCCATCCCTCAGGATGTCTTACGTTTATTGAGGTCATTGCAACAGGACCGGTACTTCCGGGAATTTCTGCTTGCAGGAGGAACTGCTCTGGCACTTCAGCTGGGGCACCGGGGGTCTGTCGATCTGGACCTGTTCACAACGGATGATTTTGATATTCAATCCACCCTGGTGTACCTTGAACAGCATTATCGATTCTCGATGCAATTCTCCGGGGAAAATACGCTGAAGGGTATCATCAATGGAATTTTTGTTGATTTTATCACCCATAAGTACCCGGTCATTGATCCACCCATAGAAGAAGAAGGGACCCGGTTGTTTTCACAGACGGATATTGCTGCTATGAAGGTGAATGCCATTACACTGGATGGGTCCCGGATAAAAGATTTTATCGATATCTATTTTCTTCTGGAACATCATGGATTTTCAGACATCATCGGATATTACATGAAAAAATACGATCAGAGAAACGATCTGCATGCCATTAAGAGCCTCTGTTATTTTGATGATATCGATCAGGAACAGGACTGGCCTGAGATGACAAAGGAAAAAGAGTTAACACTTCAAAAGATCAAAGAACGAATCCTCCAATCCCGGGATCATTACCTTGACAAGAAATTGAAGAGGTAGATATGAGAAGTGAGAGCCTGCCACGTTTACCCCATGAAATTCTTTTATTTTTTAGCTCCGTAGGCCTGCCGTGGAACACTTCACAATTTCGGTAACAAAATTTCAAAAAATTATCTGAAGGAAGATTATTCCCAGGATCCTTCTTCCCAATTATATTTTAACCATCAAAATATACCCCGGGAGGGGTAAAACAATGAGTTACCACCGGTTGAACCGGTGGTCAAAATATACGAGAATATTACAACCCTTACGGGGTTGAATTCTTCTATTTGAAATAGGTTTTTCGATCTGATAAAGCATAAATATTTCAAGATTATTTCACAGGGCAAGCCCTGTGAAATAACGTTTCGTTTGAACGCAGCGTCATTGGGTTTAGATAATATTTCCTTTTAGAAGCACGTTTGAAGATATCTCTATTTCAAAATTTGGAACAAACTGAAACAAGGTGAAACCACATGAAACATTGATTCCATGCCAGTTCAATTTGCAAAACCCTGTTTATGATCTAAACAAAGTCAAACCCTTCCGGAAATAACGTCCCAATCCACCAGTTCCCAGAACCCTTTGATGTAGTCGGGACGTCTGTTCTGGTAGTCGAGGTAGTAGGCATGTTCCCATACATCGCAGGTGAGGATCGGTTTCAGCCCATCGCGCAGCGGGTTCCCGGCGTTGGATGTCTGGACGATATCGAGCGATCCGTCGCTTTTTGCCACCAGCCATGCCCAGCCCGATCCGAAGAGGGTGGCGGCGGCTTTGGCGAACAGTTCCTTGAACTCCTCGGGCGAACCGTACTGCTTGTTGATCTTTTCCGCCAGCGTTCCGGTGGGGTAGGTCTTTTCTGCCGGCGAGAAGCCGCTGAAGTAGAAGGTATGGTTCCATACCTGGGCAGCGTTGTTATAGATCCCGCCTTCCGCTTTGCGGATGATCGTTTCCAGGTCGGCATCTTCAAATTCCGTTCCCGGGATCAGGTTGTTGAGGTTATTGACATATGCCTGGTGGTGTTTGCCATAGTGGAATTCCAGGGTTTTCCTGCTGATGATCGGCTCCAGCGCATCAAGTGAATACGGTAATTCCGGTAATTTATGTTCCATAGTTTTGGTGTTTTATTCTTTTTAAAGATATTGGAAATTCGTGGATAATGCAATTGGATTTAGAGAAAGGTGCTGAAGGAATGATGAGGAACGTGATTTGTCCGAGTTATTAGGTTATTTAGGTGTCTGACGTGAAGAAATGTTATTGGGTTAGTGAGTTAGTAAGGTGTCTGACATGAAAAAATTGGTTATTGGGTTAGTAGGTTATTCCACCTTCGCGAAGCTTCGGCGGACACAGTAGGTTATTATGGTGTCTTATGTTAAGATTTTTGATTTTTTGGTATGGGTTAAATTGAAGTGGGATTGGTTTTTTTAAGGACCCTTAGGTCTGAACTTAACAACAATGTACTCACTAACTTAATACACTACTAACTTACTAACTTACTAACTGCTTCATGATCAATTATTATTTCCCGAGATGGATATCCCTGATATCTTGTTTTTGAATATACTTAAAAGAACAATTACCTTTAAATACAATTTATGAATCGGATAATCATCATATTACTAATTTTCCTGGGATTATCATTATCCTATGTCTGCGGTCAGGTGAAAGAGGACAAACCGGTACGCCTGACCGGCTTTGTCATTGACAAGCAAACCCGGGACCCTTTGGTAAACACCCATTACATCATCAACAACCGCAGGGGAGGGGTGGTGGATGAGAACGGACGGTTTGCCATCCCGGGGATGGTAAACGACACCATTGTCTTCTCCTATGTGGGGTATAAGGATGTTGTGTTGATCGTTTCCGATATGTTACAGCGGAACGATTACCTGGTCGGCATCTTCATGCCCAGGGACACCATTTTGCTGGACGAGGTGGTGATACTGCCCCGTCTGGGGAGCCTGCGGTCGGAGATCACTGCACTGTCCACGACAAAAGATGTGGACCAGGTCCATGCCGTCAACAACCTGAGCATGGCGGCCTACACCGGCATTTCCCGGAACATTGAATGGAGTGATCCCGAGGCGCAATACAGGTACGTGTCGAACCAGATCAAGGAGCGGGCGATGGCGCAGGGGTTGGTGCCGTCGGATGAGATCGTGGCGATCAATCTGGCTGCCGGCTTGCCTTTTCTGTTTGCCTGGTACCTGCGGGGTGGCCCCAAAGTCCCCGATCGTCCCCAGGTCGTCCTGACCCAGCCTGAAATGGATCGCATAATGCGGGCGTTTGAACAAATGCGAAAGGATTTGGTGGAACCAAACGATACCCTACGAATGTAGAGACGACCAATCTGGGCGTCTCAATAACCGGTTTACCGGAAACATCTGGAATACCCGTTTAATCATAGGATTTTTATTACCCGTAATGCCGTGTAATTTAACCGATGTAGAGACGTTGCATGCAACGTCTCTACCCTGATAACACCCTCTACGTTAGGGTAATCAACGCATAAAAACCCGGTTTTTCGGGGATATGAATTTTTTCAGCCCCATTCGGGCGCAATATAATAGCCCCGGCATTTATGCCGGGGTTTACGTTTAAACAATGATAATCGGTCCAACTGCACTGCAATTTAGCAGGAAATCGCTCCATGGACCGAAAGACACCATACGAAAATTAATGAATATCAATCCTCCCCCTTTTATTCCCCCTCCAAAGGGGGATATATTATTCGTATCCTTTAGTTTATCGTAAGTATATCCCCCTTGTGGGTTGGATTGTGCCAGGCGAAGGGGGGTGTGTTGGATTTATGCCATGGCAGGGGGATGAATACGCCTGGT
>CAZTES010000076.1:0-5065 GCA_964612275.1 uncultured Rikenellaceae bacterium | reverse complement strand
TCGCCCGCAGGGCGAATGATCGGCCTTTACCGTTGGCACCTGCCATTGACCCAAAGGGATTCTTCATTGGAAAAATGCCATGTCAATTTCTTAGAAAAACTAAACAGAAATCAATATATTTAACCCCTCTTAGGAAATTACCGATTCACCAATACACAAAGGGCACTATGAAAAAGGCATTAATATCCGGGATTACAGGACAGGATGGTTCATTCATTACAGAACTGTTACTGGAAAAAGGGTATGAAGTGCACGGAATCATCCGTAGGTCAAGCTCTTTCAATACCTTCCGGATTGATCACATCTACAACAATCCGGAAATGCTGAACAAAAGGTTTTTTCTTCATTATGGTGACCTGACCGATTCCAGCAACCTGAACCGCCTGGTCGAAAAGATACATCCCGACGAAATTTACAACCTGGGAGCACAGTCACATGTCCAGGTATCTTTTGAAGTTCCTGAATATACCGCAGAGGTGGATGGTATAGGAACCCTCAGGTTTCTGGATGCCATTAAAGAGACGGGCATCAAGACAAGGTTTTACCAGGCATCCTCTTCTGAACTGTATGGACTGGTGCAGGAGATCCCGCAAACGGAAAAAACACCATTCTATCCGAGGAGTCCCTATGGTGCAGCAAAATTATATGCCTACTGGGTTGTAGTTAATTACCGGGAAGCCTATAACCTGTTTGCCTGCAACGGGATCCTGTTCAACCATGAATCCGAACGGCGGGGTAAAACTTTTGTCACAAGGAAGATTTCCGTTGCAGTGGCAAAGATCATGCTGGGATACGAGGAGAAACTGCTACTGGGTAACATGGATGCCAAGAGAGACTGGGGATATGCTCCCGAATACGTGGAAGGAATGTGGAGGATCCTCCAAACGGATAATCCGGACGATTACGTTCTGGCTACTGGAGAAACCCACACCGTGAGGGAATTTGTCGAAGAAGCCTTTGCTGTACTGGGTGAGAAAATTGAATGGAGAGGGAAAGGGGAAGCGGAAAAGGGATACCTCGTTTCAACAGGCAAACAGGTTGTCGGGATCAATCCAAGGTATTACCGGCCGACGGAAGTGGATCTTCTGCTGGGGGATGCTACCAAGGCAAAAGAAAAACTGGGATGGGTGCCGAAAACGACATTTAAGGATCTTGTCCAAATTATGGTGAATGCCGACTACAAGAAGATCAAGGAGCGAAACTCAAGGTATTGACGGTTTTCTTTTGCAAAGGGGGATTGATCCTGGGACTTGAATTAAGTAGCATAGCTCCGTCCGACGGCTCAGTTGATTTGCGGGCAGAGCCGTCTGACGGATATAAATTCGATGAAATTCAAGATTGATTTCGCCTCTTCAGGGCTTTTAATCTATTGGATACAAATATTATAAATATATTCTTATGGATCTTTCAGATAAAATCTATGTTGCAGGTCATACGGGACTGGTCGGATCCGCCATTATGCGGAATCTCCAAAAAAAGGGGTACAAAAATTTCCTGTTGCGGACCATAGAAGAGCTGGACCTGACAAACCAGGAACTGGTGAACGGACTGTTTGACGAGGGGAAACCCGATTATGTGATCATTGCAGCAGCGAGGGTCGGCGGGATTATTGCCAACAATACGTACAGGGCACAGTTCCTATATGATAACCTTCAGATACAGAGCAACATCATGCATGCAGCCTATACGCATGGCGTGAAAAAACTCCTCTTCCTGGGTTCCTCCTGTATCTACCCCAAACTGGCCACTCAGCCGATGAAAGAGGAATACCTTTTGACCGGTGAACTGGAATACACCAACGAACCCTATGCCATCGCCAAGATTGCAGGAATGAAAATGTGTGAAGCCTATAATATCCAGTATGGAACGAATTTTCTTTCGGCCATGCCGACCAATCTTTACGGTCCGAATGATAACTATGACCTGGAAAAATCACACGTACTGCCTGCCCTGATCCGGAAAATGCACCTCGGCAAATGCCTGGAAAATGATAACTGGAACGGCATCTGGAAAGATTTCGCTAGCCGGTCTGTGGAAGGTATTGATGGTGATTCGGCAGACGGCAGGATCCTGGAGATGCTGAAAAAATATGGGGTTACAAAAACCGCATCGGGGACAAAAGTAACCCTGTGGGGAACTGGCGCTCCACGACGGGAGTTCCTTCATTCCGATGACCTGGCCGATGCCCTTTTCTTTATCATGAACAACATCGATTTTCAAGACCTTGCACACGGAGAGCAGGTTAAAAACACCCATATCAATATCGGCACAGGAAAGGACCAGACCATCAAGGAACTTGCTGATCTCATACAGTCAGTTGTGGGATTTAAAGGAGAGGTGGTATGGGACACCACCAAACCCGATGGTACACCACAGAAATTGCTGGATGTAAGCAAGATACACGATCTTGGATGGAAAGAAAAGATCAGTCTGAAGGAGGGGATTTCCGGAATCTATCATACCTATTTTGAATAAAAGGGGGACATTGTGTTCCTTTCCCCTAATGCTCCTGGACATATATATCCCCCTTGTGTGTTGGGTATAAGGGAAGGCGAAGGGGGGTGTGGTGGATTTAGGCGGTGGCAGGGGGATGAATACGACTGGTAAATAAATACCCAAATCCAATATTGCATCGGACATGCAGGCCTGTAGAGACGTAAGATCTTACGTCTCTACGTTGATAACACCCCCTGCGTTAGGGTAATCGACACATATAAACCCGGCATTTCAGTGGTATTGATTATGTCAGCCCCATTTAGGGGACATTTTAAACGTAACTTCATGGGATCATCGTAAAAATATATCCCCAACGGGGATTAATCCCAATAGCCCCGGGTAAAGCCTGTGAAATAGTGGCATAGCCAGATTTCACAGGGTGTAACCCGGGGTATAATGAACCGAGGGAAACCCGGTCCAACTGCTATGTTATTTATTTGAAAAACGCATCATGGACCGCATAGTTCCAAACGCTAATAAGAACAAAAACGAGGACTACCGTCCGACTGAACACGTCAGTCGTTCGGGCGGGCAGTACCGGGAACCCAGAACCTAATCTTATACCGATGTACTCACTAACCCCGAAAATTAGAAAATCAAACCGAATGGTTTGTATTTTCTTTAATCCTCCTTCGCGTTCCGCTTCGGACTTCGCCCGACAAAGTCGGCTTCGTCCGACGAAGTCGGGGGACGAGAAGGTGTGGTTTAATTCCCCGGGGTTCTACCCCGGAAAGACGGGTCCAGGGTTCTACCCTGGGGTTTCATACCTTTGATTTTGAAAGGATTCACGAGAATCAAATAAATTTTCTTTGAAAATTTGTGACTCTCGGGATTTAATACACTACTAACTTATATTTTGATGAAAAATTTCTGAACGCTATACTCTTTGTTATGTGATGTTAAAAAAGAAAAGCTAATGATTAAAAAAATCTCTAATCATTTCATTATCGTGAAAAGCAAGGTTCATGTTAAGCAATTTTTCTCTGGAAAAATATTGTATTTTTTGACCTTCATGCAAAGGAGTTTTGTTGATATCTATATCTAATTTTGTATGAAAAATTGCCTCTGTTTGATCAGGCCAATTATAAATTTTAAACAATTTGAACTCTTGTAGATCTAATTCAATTTCTTCCATTAATTCTCGCTTGATAGCCTCCTCAAATGTTTCTCCTGCTTTTACTACGCCACCCAGAACATCCCATTGATTTGGGTATTGAATTGTCGGTTTATTATCTCTAAGAAGAAATAAAATTTCACCTTTTGAATTTTCAATAAATATTCCTACAGCTTTTCTCACTGATTTTTTATTAAATCAATCAATGTTTCCCTTTTTAAATTTCGCATAACGTAAAAGATTTTATAGCTAATTGAGCGTACAAATATCTTATATAAAGGTATGAAAGGCAATATATTATTCCAAGGAAACAGGTGAAAAGTGGGGCTCAATTAGTGATAAAATTGAGTTGGACGGAACCGGTAAGGGACTATTATGGGGATTTCATAACTCTGATTCTGGATTTCAAGAGAGATCCATTCAAGAATGGAATAAGTAAAAGAGGGTTTAGGTTGTAAGAACCTCTTTTTGAAGTGATATTCGTTGAGAAGAGAGCATAGCTTTCCCATAGTAAAAATGAATGAGTATATAAGAACGATCAAAGAACGATTCAGATTTAAGATTTTCAGATGGGAGGTGGTTTACCTGGCATGAAGCTCTTATGCAATACTATAGTACCTTTTTTGCATTCAGGGCAGAGAAGTACATTAATACCGGATTTGTCAGCATTCCTAATATATCTTTACATTCAGATTTTAAGAAATTATAATCATTCTCAGACAAATAACCAACCCTTCTGGCAATTATGGTTTGTGTATATAATTCTGCTGTAGAACCTTTTGCAATATTAAAATGTCTTATTGCCAGTTTATCTGAATCAAGCTGATCTCCTTCAGATATATTACTTGATATGCTTACAGATGCCCTCCTCATTTGATCCCGGAGACCATAACCTTTTTTGAACGGATCTTTTCTTGAAAAATCGTAGACCTTAACAGCAAGTTCAATTGCTTTCTGCCATACTTTTAAATCTTCAAAATAGCTCATGATGTAATGTTTTTATTAATGATATTTGCTAATTTATAACATAATCCCTACTTTTCCTCTTCCCTACTATCTGTAAATCTGTTCCTTACACATAAAACTTTATCCTTCCGCCAGCTGCCCACTTCCTTCAGCCTTTTTATTTTATCGCATAACTATTTTATCAAAATAGCTTATACGACTGACAAAGATCATTTGTTTGAAATAATTGGGTTTGTTAATTTGGATTATTATTCATCATCGTATGTAATATGTGATTGTTTTTTGACTTTATGCGATTTAATAAAACACAACCATGTTCAACAAATTCATCGCTTCCATACTACCTTTTCTACCCAAACGGTTTGTATGGATTTTTTCAAAACCCTATGTCGCCGGAGAAAGCCTGGATGACGCCATGCGGGTATGCAGGAAACTCAACAGCCAGGGGATCAAAGTGACCATCGATGTGCTGGGCGAATTCATCGAAAC
>CAZTES010000075.1:0-13605 GCA_964612275.1 uncultured Rikenellaceae bacterium | reverse complement strand
TAATGGACAGGGATACCCAGGATCGTGTCCTGAATGCAGTCTATGCCTGTCCGAACGGTGTGATGAGGATGAGCAATGATATGGATGGGTTGGTTGAAACCTCTACCAACCTGGCTGTGGTTAAATCGGAAAACGGTCAGGTTAGCGTGCTCTGTTTGCTGAGAAGTTCTGTCGATTCGGCCAGGGAGGATCTAAAGAATATGTTTCGTGCTGTATTTGAAAGGGCCGGAGCAGACACAACATTTGACGGGGAGTACCCCGGGTGGAAACCAAACATGGATTCTCCCATCCTGAAGACAATGCAGGATGTGTATAAAAAGAAGTTTGGCAAGATCCCTGAAATCAAAGCCATTCATGCCGGACTGGAATGCGGATTGCTCGGTGGTGTTTATCCGAACCTGGACATGATTTCCTTCGGACCCACCATCCGGTATCCACACTCACCGGATGAAAAGGTGAATATTGAAACGGTGAAAAAATTCTGGGAATTCCTGGTTGCTACACTGGAAGAGATACCGGTGCAGTAGATTTTTTAGCCGTATAAGATATCAGAATTCAGGCATGTAGAGACGCAGGATCCTGCGTCTCTACTTTTTATTGCTTTTCAAGGTGCTCGGTTACTCCTAATAAACCTTATAAAATTATCTGGAAACCTGGATTGACAATTTATTTCAAGGCATCTACCGGAATGGCCATATCGGCTGAAAGATGCCTGATCTCCCGCTCTCCTTTTTTCTTTTCATAATTTGCAAGCTGGTCTGCTATGAACTTTTCCAGTTTTGAATTCATCTTTTCAAGATCTTTTTCCGTAAACTCTTCCGGTCCCTGCCTGTCAACCAGCTCTTTTGCCCTCTCGAAGCGGTCAGTATCCTCATAACTGATAGGACTCAGACCGACATGGGGCTTCCAGAATCCGGTGATAACATCCACAACAACAACATAGATTTGGTTGGCGGCAAGCTCAGCCGTCATGAACTCCTTGTTTTCGGTCGATGCCCAGAAAATATGTTCCCCCGGATCACATTCATACCGCAAATATTGTTTCCCTTTCAGTTCTGCAAAGTAGGTGTCATTATGAAAGAACTCAAATTTCATGGGTTTTCCATATATGGTAAATCTTACGAAATAGACAACGGCCTTCCCTTCGGTTGGAGGTGTAAATCCCTGAGCCAGAAGCGAGGAAAAGCCGGTTGCCATTGCCAGCAACAGGGTAAAGAATAATCGTGTTTTCATTTTTACTGATTTTTGGTTATTGATTGGGTTTTATTGGATCTTTTATCAAAAGTACAAAAATACCCCGTTTATTTTGGTAATATTTCCTTATTTTTATCATACCAATCATTTGTTCAACGATCATCAATACCTTCAGTTGTTATGTTTAGAATCATCATGACCGTTTTCTACCTGGGAGTAACTGTCTCCGGCTTGTCTCAAACATCGATTACTTTTCGGATTAACATGACCGATCCATATAAGAAAGGTCTGTTAGATACGGTTGCCGGTGACCGGGTACTTTTGGGTGGCAGTTTTTGCGACTGGACAGGGTTTGATTACATGTTAGAGGATAAAGACGGGGACCTTGTCTTTTCCGGTGATGTTATCCTTGAGGGGGATACAGGGACGGTGATTGAATATAAGTATGCTGTTCTTAATCCGGATGGGAAGGTTTTCTATGAAACCAAGGCCAATCCGGACAACCTTCCGTATGGTAACCGGATACTAACGATCGGGGGTGAACCCGTAGACCCTCCAACAGGGGTGTACATTACCAATCCATACCGGTTGGGCAGCATTGGATTGGAGGTAAAATTCCCGGTTGATGAATTGCAGGAAGATTTTTTGAAAGTAAGGCAGACCCTGGAAGAGAATCACGGTTGTATATATGCCTTCACATCCAAAGAAGCATTTGATTCACTCTTCGACCACCAATATCGATTGATCGACCGGCCAATGTCCCCGAGTGAGTATTTTAGAGTACTCACCCCCTTAACGGAGAAGGTAGGTTGCGGGCATACCAATTTATGGATGCCGGTTGATTTCTGGGATATGGATCCGGACAATCTTTTTCCGCTACAGATCAGGATTCTTGAGGGGCATGTGGTGGTATCCGGAAGCTATACCGATTCGGTTCAGGTTCCTGTCGGCAGCATAATTCATAAGATTAACAACCGGTCTGCAATGGATATTTACCGCGAAATGAAAGCCAATTATTCGGCTGACGGCTATAATCCTAACTTTAAGCGCACTTCAGGCGAGCAGCGATTCCCGATGATCTATGCAAGACGATTCGGTTTTCCGGATGAGTACCGAGTTCAGTATACAATACCCGGTGCAGAAATCAAAGAGGAAATCATACTGAATCCTGCCACACTTCAGGCTGTCAGGAAGGTTGTATTTGGCACTCACGATGATCCGGAGCTAAGCCTTAAGCTTCTTGAAGAGAATAACACAGCCATAATGACAATCAATACATTTATCTACTACGACCGGGTGGACTACTTCAAAGGATTTCTGGATAGCTGTTTTACTTTGATTAAAGAGAAGAATATGAAGAACCTGATCCTCGATTTGCGTAAGAATGATGGGGGGGATCCATTTTGTTCTGTCCCTCTCTTCTCTTACCTTGAACACGAGCCGGTTCCCTATTTTGCCGAGCCGTACGGCAGGTATGCTGAATTTTCCAACCCCATTCCGCTGGCTGAAAAACGGTTTACCGGAAACCTCTACACTCTTCTTGATGGCCGCTGTTTTTCAACCAATGGCCATTTCTGTGCCCTGTTGAAATACCATAAAATCGGGAAATTTGTCGGAACACCAAGCGGAGCAACCTATACATGCAATGCAGGGAGGGATCTGATGGTCTACCTGAACAATACGCGGTTTATGCTCTATTTCGGACGCACTCCTTTTGCAGTGGCTGTGGAGGGCATGGATCAACGGGAACCCATAAAACCCGATTACCCGGTACAGGAGTCTATTCAGGAACTGCTGGATGGAAGGGATGTATACTTGGAGACGGTGATGGAGTTGATCGAAGCAGGTGAGTGGTAGAAGGATTGGGTTGAATAAATGCCTGGTGCCTTTTGGTCCATAGGAAGATTTCCTGCTGATTTGCAGTGCAGCTGGACCAGTATTTTGATATTAAAATTACCCGGGTTGCACCCTGTTTCACAGGATTTACCCGGGGCTACCAATATATAGCTCCTACGGAGCTGAAAATTACAGGCCAAAATTAAACGCTACCTGAGCTCTTGGATTGTTAAATGATCATTTCTTGTCAGCAAAGCGTTCCTTCAGGTTAATGATTGCAGACACACGGATGGTTGAATAGTCGAAATCATGAATTCCCTGTTGAAATAATAGAGCATAATTCAATCTTGCATCCCGGTTGCTCCTGATCTTTAACCGGTACACCACGGGCCTGTCGCCATCTCCAATGTAACCTATATAACCGCCAAGCTGGTTCTCGATGATGAATTTTTTCCATCCCAGGTTGATTCCTCCACCATAAAGAAAGGCATCGTTCTGATAGTTTTTGTCATAGTGGGTTTGATAAACATAAAGTCCCATCATTCCATACAACCTGAAATAGGTGAGGTGTTGTTTTTTTACCGGAAAGCTTTTCCCAAACGAAAGATCAAAATGATACCCCGGCGAGTCAGCATACCGGGCACCTTCCATGTTTGAACCGGTTGCTGCTTTCAGGTTGATCGTCAGAAGAATGCCGGGTAACCGATCCCTCTCCTTCAGGATCCGGATGTATGTTCCAATGATCAGATCACCGGTGGCAAATCCTTTCCCATCGTAATCCCGGGCTCTTCTTTCATCCCTTGTAAGGGTATCCATTTGGTAATATTCCACGGGAATCCAGGTCAGGTTTATGCCTGCCCGGCTTTTACAAACCGGGATAAAGATATCCGTATACAGATTTGTTGTTTTATCACCCGTGCTAAAATGGCCCTCACCCCCGATATCCATGGTAAAATTCTGTAAAATGATTCCCTGTTTTATCGCTGGTACCGGAAGTGCATTTGGCCCGAGGTAAGATGGGGAAACAATCAGGTAATGTGTCCAATGAGTTACACCATCCCAGTTATGCTTTTCGTTCCACCAGCTCCAGTCCTGACTGTAAGCTGATGCACTGTTCAGCAGAATGGCAAGGAGAAGAATAAACCAGGCATCTGTTTTCTTCATGGTAATGGTAAATAAATCACTCTCATCCCCGCTGTAACCCGGGGTGATTCATTCCGTGCAGTGAAAATTACGGATAAATGGGGGATTTTCCAATGACGTAAAAGGAGAATCCGGATACGAGGAACTGGTGGATATTTAGTGATCAGTTCTTTATCAGGATATACGCATTGAGCGAAGTGGCAATGATCAGCCAGAGGAAATAGGGAAGAATGAGCAGGTTTTTCCACTCCATGATCCTCAGGTAACGAAAGAGGAAGAAACCCACAACCAGGAGCAGGGCTGCAATAACCAGCAATCCCCAAAATGCATAGTGATACCGGAAGAAGACCGGATTCCAGCTTACGTTCAGTAACACCTGAACCAGGAACAGGATGTATACGAACCGTGTATCAGTAGCATTGGTTAAATAAGCCATGTAAAAAGAGAAGCAGAGCATGATGGTGGTCCATGCCAGCCCGAACATCCAGCCCGAGGGAGTCCAGGGAGCGATGTTCAAACCCTGGTACCACGCCGAACGGGCTCCTTCCCCCTGCAATACACCTCCGATGCCCAACGCACCGAAATTGATGATCAGAAAAAGAATTAACCGGATATAAAAATTCATGACCTTATATTTATGTTGATCCTGCAAATATATTGCTATTATCGCATATTTTTTTCTTCCACTTTTCGTGTTATTTCGTGCTTTTGTGCCTTCGTGGCATTTATTTATTTTTTTCTTTTTTCCCCAGCAACAATTCCATCATGGCTGTGGCTGATACCCTGCCTTTTGTTTCTATGAAATCACGCGGTGTGGTGTCACCGATTTCATAGGTTATCCCGATTGCATTGAACTGTTTGTAAAACCAGTTGTTTGAAAAAACAGCAGCTTCCACTTCTGAACTCTCCTCATTGACTGTATAATCCGGGATTCTGTTCTCGATGGTCTGCAACCACTGATTCTTAAAATCGGATAATATCAGTGTGGATGTATCCACTTTCTTGGTATAATATACATCATATTGTGTGGAGTGAAAGTCCAGTCCCAGGATAACCGGCGATTTATTTTTTTCCGATTCATTAACTATGGCATCAGCAAACTGTCTGGTTTCCGGCTGGTAGTAGGTTCCCCAGTCCCGGTTCAGATCCACACCTCCGGCATTATGTCGCCAGTGTCCCAGGTCAACGCCGTCAGGATTCATCAGGGGGAAAATGAGTACCCTGAATGCTTTCAGAAACCGGTCGGACAATGCTGTAGGTTCGAGTATTGTTTCAACAAATGCCTTCATGGCAAAATATCCGGTCACCTCCGGTGGATGTTGCCTGCAGAGAATGACAACGGTAGGTTTCCCTTTCGGTCCATTTGGGCTGGTATCCATCATGTAAAGCGGCCGGTTGAGTTTAGAGACACCAACCTGAGTAAGCCTGACCCCATCTTTTTCTTCCAATGAACGGCACCATGAAACTACACGTTTGGAATTAATAATTTCCTGTCCGGCAATCCATGTTGTATCCGATGAGATCGGAAAGTTTATAAGAACAGTTGTGCTATCAGCATTTAAGACCACCTTATCCTCTGGGATCTCTGTCCATTTTTCCCCATCTGTGCTCAATTTTGGAATATACCGGTGTTTCGCACCCGTATATTCCAGCAGGATGGTCAGGTATTGATAACGATTGGAAATAATTCTGAACGCATACCACGGTGAGTGATTAATCGGGCTGTTTTCAGGGGTGATTGAAATTAAAAACGTCGTATTATCAACCTGCTCACAGGAATTCATTCGTGCTCCATCAAACAGGTTGTCGAAATGAATCTCCCCGCTGTTGAATGTATAGGATCTTTTTTCCTGGAATTCAATGGGTCTGGTCCTGGTGTCGATATTCGTGGGCGGCTCAAAAAAGGTTGCCTGGTACCGGGTTGTTGAGCAGCCGGATAGTATGAATGCGGTCAGAATGTAAAAGAAGGCTGAAATCCCTGGTTTCATCTGTGTTATTTTTTGAATTGATATACTCTGTTGCAAGCCCTATCCACATAATAACTGTCGGAAATCTTAACCGGCTGCATGCATTGCACCAACCAGGGCGCCCATGGATGTTCCGGCAATGGATGAAATGTTAAAACCCTTTCGCAGCAGCTCGTTTATAACTCCAATGTGAGCAAAGCCTCTTGCACCACCACTGGATAATACCAGCGCAATGTTTTTCTTTTCCATATCACCTCCAATTTTAAAGCCTGGTCTGTTGTTGCTGGACGGATTACATACTTTGTAAAGCTGTCCTGATCTCCTTATTCAGAATAGAACTAATTTCTGCTGCCTTCTGCATGATCATCATGTGCCCACCATTTTTAATAATATAATCGGTATGGTTCTTAAGGGGGATTATTTTGTCTTTGTCTCCATGGATCCTCACAATATATTCATTTTTTACTGATTCATTCCAATTGGTCATTTCCCGGATGGCCCATTTGGCTACTTTTGCATTGGTATTCTTCAGTACATCTGCAAGCATGTGCTTTTCTTCCTCTGTTGAAACACCAAAGGCTTTCTCCATAAATAGATTGCTTCTTCTAACTTGATTTTCAGAAATTAATTTATGAAGGCCCAATACCCCGCTAATTCTGAATATTCCTGGCAGATCATGTTTGTTCCTCGCACTGGATATTATGATTGTTTTGAGGAGTTTAACCTGTTTCGATATTTCAACAGTGACGATTCCACCAAAGGATAGCCCAATTACTACAGATCGCTCGTCAATATTGTATTGTTTTGCTAAGCGTAAACAGTATGATGTTAAATTTTCTTTTTCGCATGGTTGAATCCATTCGACAAAGGTTATTGAATTTTCAAAGTCAAGTTGCAGGAAGTCAAAAGTGCGTTTGTCTGCACCGAGACCACTTATCAGGAATATTTTTGAATGCTCTTTCAAACCTGTTCTATTAGTTTCAGAACTTTTTCAAGTCGTTTAAGCTGAGAGCTCTTTTCACATTCTGCCATTCGTTTTTCAATAATGTTCCTGTATGCTTCTTTATTTGTTTTATTAATAGAAACCAAAGATTTTTCCGCATACATGGTGCATGTGTTTTAATTGATCAATATTAATAAATCAGTCACCAGGATTCAACTAAGAAGGTTATGAATTTAGTGATTTATGCCATAGGCAAAAGACGCCAAAACACTAAATTTCACTAAATCAATTAATTGGTTTCCCAAACCGCACAACGGGTTGTTTTATCAATCAATTTTTATTGGACTATTACGGGTTGGTTATAATGAGGTATTCTATTTATTTTGGTATGATACTAAAAGTTGAATCGAGCAATGAGGGTCTCTTACGACCGGCTTCGGTTTGGGGTATGACTTACGGAGTTACAATAACTCGTCGCCCGAATTGTAATCGAGCGACGAGAAAATACCGTGCCCCGTCCGCCAACTGGCGGACCGGGGTACGACTTATGGAGTTATAGAAAAAATCAATCCTGCGGGACGGGCAGGTAGGCAGTTTCGTTTCAACGATTCTGAGGATCGTTGTACATTTCCGGATACCTCCTGGTTTTTTATTTCACCAGCCAGGGTGCATCGTTATCAGCAGGAATCTCTCTAACAACCGGCACTTCTGGTAAAAAGGAGATATCAATCTCCTCGATCGTTCCGTTTTCGATTTTGTAAAGTAGCGATTGGTAGGGTTCAAAGCGAAGATTCAATTCATATTCTTTCCCATCATAGTCCAGAACAACATCAACAGTTTTTAATTTGTCGGAAAACGATTGCCCATAACCAACGGGGAAAGTCAGGCGCCCGGATTTGGGGTTTGCAAAGAAGATGTATAACGAATGATTTTTCTCGCGTGCCCAATAGGGTGGCAGTGCATCTCCTTTGAGCAGGGGGGGACTTTGTGGAGTAAACTGTTTTTCTTTCGGCATGGTGCCATTCACCCAGGCATCTTCCGTGGGCAGGTATACAGCGACATCACTATAGGAATTACCCCGCTTCATTGTTTCTGATATGGCAGCGAGATAATCATTAAATGCCGGGATCTCCGGAGCGAGCGTTCCTTCTTTTCCGACATGAACCGTTGCATAAAAATTCACCGAATCCTGGTCCTTCGGATTATGTGCTTTACCGTGCCACACAATGTGGTTCACTCCATTTGCAAACAGGGCATCCGCCACCATTTTCAGATCTGCGGTCTGTTCCTTCCTTATGTGGCGATCGGGCCATCCATAGATACAGGTAAATGTTTCGGCGCTCACCACCTTCTTACCGGCAAGAAGTGCTGCTGATGCAGGTATGCTGTTATATTCGGGTTCGTAAAGCATGGCTTCCCCCTCCGGAATATCCAAGCGTGCATAGGCGGATATAATATCACAGGGAGCTCCGGAACATTGACCGCGGGAAAACAGGTTCTGTTCATTTAAAACCCTGTCGAAGTTGGCATAAAAATCGACTACTTTTTCTGATAGCATTTTCAAGTAGTCATAAAGAGACTCCCGGTTTGCCGGGTTGTACAGCGCGTTCATAGCGCACGTAGGAATCTCCGAAGGGCCACAGGGTACCCAGGGTCAGATCGCAGGCTAATCCAAGGCTGTCGGCATACAGCATGGCATAACTCACTACATCCTGCCATTCCGGGCTAAGCCACTGTTGCCTGGGAGTGTAGGTTGTGTCCAGGTTCCTGTGCCTGGAATTCAGCGGATAGACCCAGGCAAGTTCGACACCCCCAAAACCGTTCTGTTTCAACCAATCTAAATTGTATTTTATATCTCCCTTTTTTATCTCTGAGGCAAACCACCAATACCGAGCATAGGGTTTGGAGATCATTTCCATGGAACTCCACTCCCTGCCTTCTGCAGCTTTATCCTCGAAATGTTCAGCTTTTGGAGTACAGGAAGAGAGAAGAAGGAAAAGAGCGGGAATAAAACCCGGAATCAGGAATTTATTCATGGGAGGATCAGGCTTCCTTTGTGATTTTTATTTTTCAAATAGTTATTAAAAATAATAAAAATCCTCCGATTCGGCTGCAGATATTCCCTGGTTGAAGTCGAATTAAAATTTAACCATGATCCCGAGGGTTGGTACGATCGATCCCGACTTGTTTGGTGCCGTTATCAGAACATATTCTGTGCCGTTGTTTGCCGTCATGAATGATCCATCCGGGTTTTTTCCCCGAAGAATGAAATCCTGATCGGTGAATTTAAAATTATAGGCATTTTGAATATCGACGTACAGCATCAGTGACCATCGGTCGAAAAAGAAGTTTTTATCGATGCGGATGTCCAGTTGATGAAAAGCTTTTGACCGCTCGGAATTCAGTTTTGTATAGTCAACATAGGGTCCGCCCCGTGCATCCCAGGCAAGAATTTTTGCTGAAGTTACCAGATCATAGGGTGTATAGGGTAACCCGCCCACAAAGCGCCATTTGAACCCTGCACGCCAGTTTCCTTTGAAGGTTTTTGAACCGGTCAGGGTCAGGAGGTGTTTGCTATCCCAGGAGGAAGGTATATATCTGCCCGTAATATCTGTAAATTTGCTTCTGACGAAGGTGTAGGATGCCAGGAAGGTGAATGTCTTGTAATTAATGCGGTTAACGATTTCAAAACCAATAGCCTCTCCATTACCGGTTGATACCACCGGCGATGTGCCCACAACACTGCTGTAATCTGCTCCCTGATTTGCCAGGCTTTCCCCGGAAACACTGTCAATGGGATATTGAAAGTAATCTTTATAAAATCCTTCAACGGTGAGAATAACCGGATCGGAAAAGCGGTGTTCGAAACCAAGGGTATAATGGTTTGCTCCAATATATTTTACTGAAGATTCATTCACCAGATTGCCCTGAAAGTCTCTATAACCCAAGGTAGTATAGGCAGGGTGCTGAAAGAACCGACCTATCCCCGCATTGAGCAATGTTTTTTCAGTCAGGGAATAGGACATGGACAACCGCGGGGATAGCTGGTTCAATGGATTGGACATGTTATCGTTGTAGGTATTGCCATCCATTCTTACTCCCAGCGAAACGAGAAAGCGATTATCGAAAAATCGTTTTGACACCTGGGCAGATGCTCCGTATTTAAACAAATCCAGGGCTGTGGTATATTGAAAATTGACGATTGTATCCTGTGAAAATTTTCTCTGTGATGTGGAATTCTCATAGGTGGCGTATTCCATGTTAACACCCACATTGTATTTAAACCCGTGGTTTCTCCAGGTCAATTCATACCTGGATTTGTTTTCTGCTTCCGTTGAGCTGTAATCATAACTCTTATCCAGGTTTTTATCGTTATCCGGATACTTGTAAAATGAATTGTTCAGCATATTACGACTCAGGACAACTGTCTGGTATCCATTTTCGAAAAAATGTTTATGCACCGTGCCGAAGGTATAGCTCCATTGATTGTTGACGGGGATCTGGCCGAGAATAAACTCCTGAGTAGCATCCGGATTGTTTAATCCGGTATTCAAGGCCAGGTTATCCAGAGAGCCAATGCTGATGATCGTCAGCTGGTTTTTTTGATTGATGTTTGTCTTTACTTTAAGCTGGTAATCATTGAAGGTTGGCAGAAAGGGTAATCCCAGGGCTGAAAAGAGAAACTGCAGGTATGATCTTCGGACTGAAAAGATATAGCTCGTTTTGTCTCCCATGGGGCCATCGAGGGTTAATGATGCCTCGCTGGCACCAAGAGCTACCTGTATATTGGTTCTATCCCTACTCCCTTCTTTCTGTTTAAAATCAAGGATTCCACTGAGTGCGTTGTATTTATCGGCTGGGAAAGATCCTGAATAGAAATCAACGGTTTGGATAAAATCGGCATTGATAATTCCTACGGGTCCTCCGGAAGCACCCTGTGTGGAAAAATGATTTAAAACGGGAATTTCAACCTCATCGAGAAAGAAGCGGTTTTCACCCGGCCCCCCTCCCCGGATGATGATGTCATTACGGTATGCCGGTGTTGAACCAACCCCGGGGAACGATTGGATTACCCGTGAGATATCCCGGTTACTTCCCGGGTTGCTTTCAATTTCCCGGGCGCCAATGGTTTGCATGGATAACGGGGCTTCCTCCTTCTTCCTGAAGGGATCTGCCGAAATCACCACTGCTTCCAGCATCTCTTCAGACGGTTCCAGGGCTATTTCTATGTAGGGAATGTTGTTATTGCTTACCAGGATATCAGAACTTACAACTGTTTTAAAACCAACAAAGGATACCTGAAGGTTAATAAAACCCGGTTCAAGACCGGTGATGATAAAGTTACCCTCCAGGTCGCTGGTTGATCCGATCTGTGTACCCACAACGATGATATTGGCGAACGGAATGGTCTCATTATTTCCTGCGTCAGTGATCTTCCCCTTGATCTGGCCGTTCTGGGCATACAGTATAGGAACAACCAATAAACTGATGATTGTAATTATATTTCGTTTTATTGCCGGTATCATGTATTGTTACTGTTTAACGCTTGATGCAGATGGTGATCGATTCAAAAATTTCTTTTGCCGTCGTCAATGTACTCAGGTCAGTGAATAATGTCCCGCTTTCACCTATGGGATCTCCGTGTCCGATTGGATTCAAATGAAATACAGAATCCACCGGATTGATCACCTCTGCATAAATAATTGATGGTTGAGCAGAATGCTTATATGCCGGGCTATCCGGATATTTATTATTCGTCCAGTAACCATTCCAGTCCCAGGTTTGATTGACCTCTACAAGAATCCTATACGTATCCTTTTTTGTTTTATCACCGGTTTGAAACTGAAAATCGTTTGAGGGTGTTGCCCCGGTATAGGCATCAACAAAAGGGTGTTCTCGTGTGGGTACCAGCTGGTTCCCGTCTATCGGACCTTTTTTATGTGTCCAGTAGGGTAATGCTGCCGGCTGGAAGGAATCTCCGGGTTGATTCAACCAGATCGAGTCCCCGATCATCTGATACCCGAATATCCCGCTGGCATAGGATTGAGTGATAAAGAGGGTCCTCATATAGTTCCCATCTATATCCTCTTCCCAGATGACAAACGTGGGGTGATTAAAGAATTTCCCCTTATTGAAATGGATGACCATTTGATGTTGAGAGTGGATCCGTAACGAATCGTTGAATAACACTACTTCAGTTGCTTTTTCAGTGCTTTTGCAACCCATAAAAAAAAGTGTGAATATCAATATATTAGATAATAAAAATACCTGTTTCATTGTATTTGAAATTTATTTTCAGGCTTATGCCATAGTCTTGATCAATGGCAAGATAATTATATAACAAAGAAGCTCCATTTTGGTTCGGTATTCGGTACCGAATTTTGTGGTTATTCTCCTATCGGTCAGACCAGGGACCGATCAGATCATCGTGTTAATCCGTCTGATGTTTCCGGTGGTTTGTGGGGAGAGCTCTGCTTCCGGCAGGTTGTCCGACGGATAAAGAATTTATTTGAATGATAATCACTGGACAAATAGCATAAATGAAAAGGATCAGTCGTTTCATGAGGGTAAATTTAATCGTATCTTTACATTTCCCCATATTAACTACACTAAAAGATTGTTTTTATTAAATCAGTAGCTGTCCCTATTTAAACAAAAAAAATACCTGTGAGAATTCACAGGTATGAAATCCAGGTTATAAATGTTTAATAGGCTCTACCTCAACGGCAAAACAGAATATTGTGTATGCATTAATTCCGCAGGTCGTTCAGAGTTTCCATCAGCATCTGCCGGGCTGTAAAAATGCGGCTTTTTACCGTTCCGATATTCAGATCGAGCGAAGCGGCAATTTCTTTGTACTTGAATCCCTTTAAATGCATTTTAAACGGAGTCCTGTATTGCGGATCCAGTTCCTCTACTGCTGCCAGAATTTCACATTCCGAATAGCGGGAATCCGGATCGGTTTTGCCTTCGTCATCAATGTTGTTCATCATCCGGTTGTGTGTTTCGTCATCCGCGGAAGAGTAACGCCGTGAAGCTCTGTGATAATTGTTGATGAACGTATTCTTCATGATCGAGAGCATCCAGCTTCTCAGGTTGGAGTAGTCCGATAAGCGTTCCCGGTATGAAAATGCTTTTGCATAGGTCTCCTGGACCAGGTCCTCTGCATCATCCCTGTTTGAGGTCAGACTAACGGCGAACCGGCGTAAGTTATTTTCGTAACTGAGCAATTGATGGTTGAATTCTGTTGTTGTCATGGCTTTTAATTTTTGTCTAACAAATATAAGTTTAAATTAAACATAAATCAAATTTTATCAACAATAAAAAGATCTATTCTAAGGCTATTCTAAATTATTAAAAATCCTGTATATTCTGATTATACAGGATTTAAGAGTTTTTTCCCCGATGGATTATAAATAAGGGAAAAACAACATTTAATGTTTAAATAATAAATTTAAACATTAAACGATACTATAAATTATCCAGGAATTCAATAAATGCTGTGTAGTCGGAGAGATAGTG
>CAZTES010000074.1:0-13719 GCA_964612275.1 uncultured Rikenellaceae bacterium | reverse complement strand
AAGTGATTGCCAAACAGTTCATCGATCAGATGGATTCGGATGATGCAGCCGATGTAATGGCTGATCTCCCCGAAGAAATACAAGAAGAGGTCCTGCAGCACATCGATGATGTTGAACAGGCTGGAGATATTGTCGACCTGCTCTCTTACGATGAAAATACAGCCGGAGGATTGATGGCCAAGGAGCTCATCGCGGTGAATGAGAACTGGAATATCCTCAAATGCCTGAAAGAGATGAGTAAACAGGCAGAAAACGTAGATGAGGTTTATTATGTTTATTCAGTCGATGATGGTAACAAGCTGAAAGGTACCGTTTCGTTAAAACGGATGTTGTTGAGTCAGAATTCAACCATTATTAAAGACATTGTGAATTATGACGTCATGTCGGTTAAGACAGACACACCGGCAGAAGAGGTTGCCAACATCATGGACAAGTATGATCTGGTTGCATTACCCGTTATTGATAGCATTGGTCGCCTCATGGGACGCATTACCATTGATGATGTGGTTGACTTTATTCGCGAGGAGGCTGAGAAAGATTATCAGATGGCTTCCGGTATTACAGAAGATGTTGAAACAACCGATAGAATCAGTGTATTAACCAGGGCACGACTTCCCTGGCTGCTGATCGGACTGGCAGGAGGAATTTTCGGTGCCCTGGTCATCGGACATTATGAACCCGATCTGGTAAATTATCCTAAACTGGCATTTTTTATCCCGCTTATTGCCGCTATGGGAGGTAATGTCGGAATTCAGTCCTCTGCCATTGTAGTACAGGCAATTGCCAGCAAATCCATGGGATTGGAAAGTGTGTCGAAAAAATTACTCAAGGAATTTCTGGTTGCCTTTACCAATGGGATTATCCTGGCAGCTCTCATCTTCGGGTATAATTTTTTTGTCATTGACTCCTTTGCACTGACCGTTACGGTCAGTAGTTCCCTCCTGATTGTTGTCATCTTTGCAGCTCTTTTTGGAACAACCATACCCCTTCTTTTACATAGACTTAAGATTGATCCTGCATTGGCAACGGGCCCCTTCATCACCACAATGAATGATATCATCGGGCTTTTTATCTACCTGATGATCGGGAAAATTCTGTTTGGAATACTTTAAGGATTAAAAGGTTGTCCCGATCGCTTCAACCGGATCAAGCCGGGCAGCAGTATTTGCGGGAGTATACCCGGCAACCATTCCAATGACACCGGAAATACTTATACCCAGTACGATGTTGCCCAGGGTCAGGTGCATCTGCAGGTCCCATTTGGCATTGACGATCAGTGTCCCAATAAAGACAACCAGAAGTCCCAGAATACCCCCGACAATCGATAGCAATATGGCTTCATACAGGAATTGCTGTAGAATAAATCTGTTTTTTGCACCCAATGCCTTTTGAACACCGATGATATTTGTTCGTTCTTTTACAGAAACAAACATGATGTTGGCTATACCAAATCCACCGACCAGAATGGCAAAACCTCCAATGATCCAGCCCGCAATATTTATCCCTGCAAAAACAGTGTCAAATCCCTGCTGGAGAAGGCTAGCCTGATTGAGTGAAAAGTTGCTGATGGCGGTAGGCTTTAACCTCCTGTGTGCCCTTAAAATACTGGTTAGTTCATCTTTCAGTTCGGCAACCGAAATATTCTCTTTTGCACGGACAATGATCATTGGATTGAGCGATTCGCTCCTGATATTCACAATGTTTCGTGTAAAGTTAATGGGAACAACGACCGATTCATCCAGCCCTTCATCACTGATACCACCGGCACCTTCCTTTTTAAATACTCCGATTACCAGCAATTTTCTTCCCCTGAGCTCAATTGTTTTTCCGATGGGATTCCTGCTCTCGAATAGCTCTTCAGCAAGTTTGGCTCCAATGATCGCCCTGTTTTTCCCACTGTTGGATTCGAACAGAGAGAAATACCGTCCCTTCTCAATTTCAAAAGACCTGACCGTTTCGAAATCGTGTGTTGGCGACCAGATAGCAATGTTTTCTGCCGCGTTATTCAAATACTCAACCGTTACCGATGTTATAATGGTGTACGCCATGGCTTCCGTCTTTACCGACCTCTCCTTTAAGGCTTCGTACTCCTTTAATGTAGGTACAGGCCATTTGATAATGTCCCACCAGGCAAGGTTCGGATCAAAAGACCACGGCCATTTCTGAACGTATATTACGTCGTCTCCCAGGGAAGAAATACTGTCCCTGATGGCCTTTTCCATCCAATCCAGCACGGTAAATACAGAAATGATGGCAAAAATTCCAATGGTTATGCCGAGCAGGGAAAGAAAGGTTCTCAGTTTATTAACAATAACCGAGTTATAGGCAAATAAAAAACTCTCTTTTAATAGCTTCAGATAGATCATTCAACAAATCGTTTTACCGGTGGTAATGACTGCAAATATAACCAACTTGTTATTTATACGTTTATGATTTGATGAATTTTACAAATACTCAATCCCTTCGGGACTGTTAAAATAATCTATATGGATACATCTTTTAATGTGATAAAATCACTTATTTTGATAAGTTTTTAATATCTTTGTGCAGATTTAACAAATAGTTGTGAATGAGTGGTTTAAAAAGAATAAATTCTGCACTTGTCTCCGTTTATCATAAGGATGACCTGGATAAGATAGTCCTGAAAATGAATGAATTACGCATTTCGCTCTTTTCAACAGGTGGAACGAAAGAATTTATTGAAAGGCTTAAGATCCAGGTGCATGCTGTTGAGGATCTGACAACCTATCCCTCAATTCTGGGTGGTAGGGTAAAGACATTACATCCCAAGATTTTTGGCGGGATTCTGGCAAGACGGGAAAAAAAAGAGGACCTGGAGCAGCTGGATCAGTATGAAATACCTCAGTTCGATCTGGTCATTGTGGATCTATATCCCTTTGAAGAGACCGTTGCTGCAACAGATAATGAGAACGAGATCATTGAAAAAATTGACATAGGTGGAATTTCCCTTATCCGGGCAGCGGCAAAGAATTTTAACGATGTGCTCATTGTTTCCGGCAGGGAGCAATACAATAGATTGTTGGACCTGTTGTCAGCGGGAGGGGGAGAAACGACGCTGGATGAAAGAAAGCATTTTGCTGCGGAGGCATTCGCTGTTTCTACACATTATGACACCGCGATATTCAACTACTTTAACCGGCAGCAGGAGGTTTTGCAGTTTAAACAGAGCATTAAGCCGGGAAAGCCCTTGAGATATGGTGAAAACCCGCATCAGAAAGGAACTTATTTTGGAAATTTTGATGAGATCTTCAACCAGATTCATGGTAAGGAAATTTCCTATAATAATTTGCTGGATATAGATGCTGCTGTAAACCTGATTGCTGAATTTGATGAAACAACCTTTGCCATTCTCAAGCACAACAATGCCTGTGGCATTGCTTCCAGGGAAATGCTGATCGATGGCTGGAAGGATGCGCTTGCAGGTGATCCGGTATCTGCGTTTGGAGGTGTCCTGGCTACAAATGTGGAGGTGGATAAGGAAACAGCAGAGGAGATAAACAAGCTGTTTTTCGAAGTGATCCTTGCTCCGGATTATGATGAAGAGGCACTGGATATCCTGAAACAAAAAAAGAACCGTATCCTGTTAATCCATAAACCGGCTGACCTCCCCAGGTATTCCTTCCGGTCGGTGCTGAATGGTGTTCTTTATCAGGATAAAGACCTGGCAATGGAAAAAATAGCGGATTTAAAAACGATTACAAAATTTAACCCCACGGATATAGAAAAGAGTGATCTGGTTTTTGCAAATAAGGTGGTGAAACATACAAAGTCCAATTGTATCGTTCTTGCAAAAAATCATCAGTTGCTGGCCAGTGGAGTAGGACAAACTTCCAGGGTTGATGCATTGAAACAGGCCATTGAAAAAGCAGGTAATTTTGACCTGGATTTACAGGGAGCCGTGATGGCTTCTGATGCCTTTTTCCCCTTTCCCGATTGTGTAGAGATCGCCCATGAAGCCGGGATAACATCCGTGGTGCAACCCGGAGGATCAATCAGGGATAAGGAATCAATCGATTTCTGTGATACACATAGCATGTCAATGGTATTTACCGGGATAAGGCATTTTAAACATTGATAAACATTTGATTTATTTAGGAGAGCCTGAAACATGGGAATGTTTTCTTTTTTAACGCAAGAAATTGCAATAGACCTCGGAACGGCCAATACGATCATTATCCACAATGACAAAGTCGTTGTGGATGAACCTTCCATTGTGGCTGTAGATAAGAATACCGGAAAACTTATAGCTATCGGTGAAAAAGCCAGGCAGATGCATGGCAAAACGCACGAAAATATTAAAACGGTAAGACCCCTCAGGGATGGTGTAATTGCTGATTTTAATTCCGCTGAACAGATGATCAGAGGATTGATCAAAATGATCAATCACAGACCGAGAGCTTTTTCTCCTTCATTAAAAATGGTTATTGCTATCCCTTCAGGAAGTACTGAAGTTGAAGTGCGTGCTGTTCGGGATTCATCAGAGCATGCAGGTGGAAGGGATGTGTTCATGATCTACGAACCCATGGCAGCAGCCATTGGAATCGGTATTGATGTGGAAGCTCCCGATGGAAGTATGGTGGTGGATATTGGCGGTGGAACAACCGAAATTGCAGTGATCGCCCTTGGAGGTATTGTATGCAATAAATCAATCCGGATTGCAGGCGATGGGTTTACAACAGATATCCAGGCTTACATGAGGCACCAGCATAACATCAAGATCGGTGACCGAACAGCTGAAGACGTCAAAATCAATGTGGGATCATCGCTGCCGGATATTGAAAACCCTCCACCGGATCTTATCGTTCGGGGGCCGAACCTGATGACTGCCATGCCCATTGAGATTCCTATTTCGTACCAGGAAATCTCTCACTGTCTGGATAAATCCATCACCAAGATCGAGACGGCAATTCTGGGTGTATTGGAACAAACACCCCCAGAGTTGTATGCGGATATTGTTTCCCGGGGAATTTACCTGGCTGGAGGAGGTGCCTTACTCAGAGGATTGGATAAGCGATTTACAGATAAAATTGGAATTCCTTTCCATGTCGCTGAGGATCCGTTGCATGCCGTTGCACGCGGAACAGGGATAACGCTGAAAAATGTTGATAAGTTTTCATTCCTGATGCGGTAAAACCAAACAGGAACATTAAGTAAATTCATCAGGAGAATGCGGAGTTTAATTCGATTTATTCTTACATATCATTTTCTTCTACTATTCCTGATTTTTGAAACCCTTTCATTAACGCTCCTTTTCCAGTATAACCCCTTTCAGAAAGCGAAGTTTGTAAACTCCAGCCAGCGAATTACTGGATTTGTTTATTCAAAGATTGACCGATTGAATGAATACCTTTCCCTGCATCAGACGAACCGACAGCTTGTTTTAGAGAATGAAAAATTGAACAACATTATACAGCGGGCATACCGATCCGATGAGATCTTCTTTTACGGCGAATACGACTCGGTGTATCAGCAACACTATTTTTATACTTCTGCCAGGATAATCAATAATTCTGTAAATAAACAACACAATTACCTGACATTGAATAAAGGCAGCGATGCCGGTATCAGGCCGGAAATGGCAGTTGTCGCTCCCGATGGAATTGTGGGTGTGGTAAATGGTGTGTCGAAACGATTTTCAACCGTCATTTCATTATTGAACACAGACCTGCGGATAAGCGCGAAAGTGAAAAAGAATGATGCATTCGGATCCCTGGCCTGGGACGGCATTAATTACCGGGAGGCCATTTTGGATGAAATTCCGCACCACGTCGATATTTCAATCGGGGATACTATCATAACCAGTGGATTTTCAACAATTTATCCTGAGGGGGTATTGATCGGGACAATTAAGGACTTTGAAGTGAAAGGGGCGAATTTTTATGCCATAAAAGTTCAGCTCTCTACCGATTTCAAGAGCCTTACCTATGTCAATGTGGTAAGTAACCTCAGGAAGGAGGAACAGAAAGAATTAGAAAGCAGCGTCGAAAATGATTAATCTTTTTGCCCGCAATGCAGCACGTTTTATTATACTCGTACTTTTTCAGGTATTGGTGCTGAATAATATCCAGTTTAGTGGATTTGTGAATCCATTCATGTATGTGCTGTTTATTCTTCTTCTCCCCTTTGAGATACCACGCTGGGTATTGCTGGTCTCAGGTTTTCTGCTGGGTCTGTCGGTTGATGTTTTTTCAAATACGCTGGGTTTACATGCGTCCGCAACCCTGTTCATGGCATTTTTGCGCCCTTATGTGCTGAGGGTGATTTCTCCCAGAGACGGATATGAAACGGGGACTTACCCCCGCGTATTTTATTACGGGATTGCCTGGTTCATCAATTATGCAATAATACTTGTATTTGCACATCACCTGTTTCTTTTTTACCTTGAGGTATTCAGGTTATCCGAATTTTTCAGGACCCTGTTGCGTGTTATCCTGAGTTCCTCATTCTCGATTTTGATCATCGTGCTCAGCCAGTATATCGTTTTTCGAAAATAGTTGTTTTGTAAAATCACATCAAGAGGTGAAGAATCCATATGCAGTAAGAAAGTATGTGATTGCCGGGGCAGTGATCCTGGTTTTTGCCGTCTATGTTATCCGTTTGTTTTCCTTGCAGGTCATCGATAAATCTTACCGGATGACTGCCAGCAGTAATTTCTTGCGCTACGTTACCCAATATCCTGCACGGGGATTGATATACGATAGGAATGGAGATCTTCTGGTATACAATGAAGCCGCCTATGATCTGATGGTTATTCCGGCTCAGTTTAACGAATTTGATACTACGGACTTTTGTGCTGTCCTGGGGTTGACCATCGATGAGGTGAGAGCCAGAATTCAGGCTGCCAAAGCTTATTCCGAATATACTTCCTCACCTTTTCTGAAACAGATTTCTTCCATAACCTATGCCAACCTCCAGGAAAAACTATACAAATTTCCAGGCTTTTTCGTGCAGGCAAGAACATTGAGAAAATATTCCGATAACATTGCCGCACATTTGCTCGGATATGTTGGTGAGGTGGATGAGAAGATAATAAAAGAGGATTCCTATTACCGGTTAGGAGATTATAATGGAATAAGCGGAATCGAGCAATCCTATGAAGAGGCATTAAGAGGGAAAAAGGGAGTGGAAATTTATATGGTGGATGTTCATAACAGGATAAAGGGCTCCTACCAGGATGGAAGGTATGATACCGCTGCCGTTGTCGGGACAAACCTCACCATTACGATCGATTATCCCCTGCAGAAATATGGTGAGACGCTGATGCAAAACAAGATCGGAAGCATTGTTGCGATTGAACCCTCTACGGGAGAGATCCTGTGTCTGGTCTCTTCGCCAAGTTATGATCCGTGGTTGTTAGTTGGCAGGATTCGGTCTCAAAATTTTATCCGGCTCTCACAGGATACATTGAAACCCTTGTTTAACCGGGCACTGATGGCTCAATACCCCCCGGGATCAACCTTTAAACTGATTAACGGAATGATAGGACTGCAGGAGCAGGTACTACGCCCCTGGATGGAATACTATTGTGATTTGGGATATCATGTGGGTAACTTTACGGTCGGTTGTCATAGGCACGATTCTCCGCTTGACCTGGTCGGTGCTGTACAAAATTCCTGTAATGCCTATTTTTGCAATGTCTTCAGAACAATACTCGATAATCCTGAATATGGATCGGTACGGGAAAGTTTCAATACCTGGACCGATTATCTGCACTCCTTTGGATTTGGCAAAAAGTTGCAATCAGATTTTGCCAATGAGTTAAGGGGACTGGTACCCAGTGATACGCTGTATGATAAGAAATATGGAACCGGAAGGTGGCGTTCACTCATGTTGGTTTCACTGGCCATCGGACAGGGAGAACTGGGGATCACACCCATCCAGATGGCCAATATGACTGCTGCAATAGCCAATCGTGGTTACTATTTTACTCCCCATGTCATAAAACGGTTTGAAAATGGGGAACCCATCGCCCCACGGTTTCAGGAGAAGCATATTACCGGCATTGATTCGATCAATTTTATTCCCATTATTGATGGAATGGACCTTGCTATAAATGGTGAACCCGGATCAGGAAGCACTGCAAGAAGTGCCTTTCTGCAAGGCATCACCATATGCGGCAAAACGGGCACTGCGGAAAATCCGCACGGTGAAGATCATTCCATTTTTGTAGCCTTTGCACCCAAAGAAAATCCAAGGATTGCTCTGGCAGTATATGTGGAAAATGGTGGCTTTGGCAGTACTTATGCTGCCCCCCTTGCAAGCCTGATGATTGAGGCGTATTTAACCGATACCATCACCCGGCCATGGATGGAGGAGAGAATTTTGAATACCGATCTGATACACCTTGAGAAGGATAGTGAACATATGGACTAGCATTGACTGGATTACAATATTTTTGTATCTGGTATTGGTGGCTCTGGGATGGATGAATATCTATGCATCTGTCTATAGCGAAGAATCAACAGGCATTCTTGATTTTTCACAGCGGTATGGGAAACAGCTGATATGGATTTTGACAGCACTGGTTATCGCCTTCCTGACACAGGTCATTGACAGCCGCTTTTATTCATTTTTTGCCTATATCATCTATGGGATTTTCATTCTTTTTCTTCTCCTTGTACTGGTTTTTGGAAGAGAGGTACATGGCTCAAAATCCTGGATTGAATTGGGTTTTTTTCATTTTCAACCGGCTGAATTTGCCAAGATAGGTACCGGACTGGCACTGGCAAGATACCTCAGTGCTCCTAACCGGAAGATCCATTCATCCAGAACGATCGGGACCCTGGCACTGATTGTGCTGGTCCCTGCATTCCTGATCCTGGTTCAGCCAGACATGGGTTCAGCCGTGGTCTTCTTTGCGTTTATCCTTGTCCTTTACCGGGAAGGACTATCGGGAACAATACTGTTCATTGCCTTGATGTCCGCGGTTTTGTTTATTCTTGCCCTTGTACTCGACAGGCTCTTCATCATTCTCGGTTTAATCCTCCTGGCATTAATCGCCCTGCAGATCATCGAGAGAAAAAGCAGATACACATTTTTTGCACTCATTATTCTGGGATCATTGGTCGCAGCAGGATTCGGCTTCAAAACCTTGCTTAACTGGAATATTTCCGTGTATTTCCTTATTATAATTACTACTCTTCTGGCCGGTCTTTTGTTTCTCTGGTTCGGATATAAAAATAAGATCAGGGATGGAATATTTGTCTATTTGATCCTTACCGGTGCCATCGCTTTCTCCTTCTCGGTAGATCATGTGTTTCATAATGTTCTTGAACCCCACCAGCAGAAAAGGATTAATATTTTGCTGGGAATTGAATCGGACCCATATGGCAGTGGATATAATGTGAATCAATCTAAGATAGCAATAGGGTCAGGTGGATTTTCAGGGAAAGGCTTCCTGAATGGAACGCAAACGAAATTTAAATTTGTGCCTGAACAGAGTACGGATTTTATTTTTTGTACTGTTGGTGAGGAGTGGGGTTTCCTCGGTACGTTTACCATTATCTTCCTGTTTTCAGTTCTCCTGATCCGGTTAATTTTTCTGGCAGAACGACAAAAAGCCCTCTTCTCCCGAGTCTATGGATATGCCGTGTTTTCGATCCTCTTTTTCCATATTGGGGTGAATATCGGTATGACCATCGGATTATTACCCGTAATCGGGATCCCACTGCCGTTCTTAAGTTATGGAGGTTCATCTCTCTGGGCATTTACCTTGCTCCTCTTTATTTTACTTCGGTTCGATGCAAGCCGGATGGAATACCTCATTTAAATATCCCTGGATTCACGAATAACATTGTGGTGCATGCGCATGATCCGGTGGAGCGGGGGAGAGATTCCTGGCTTACTGGTGCTTATTTTGGCCGGTTGATCTCTATCTGGTGTTTTTCTTCAACGAATTGAATCAATTTTGGAAAGAAGTCATAAAAATCTTCCCTGTATTTCTCGTAGTTGCAACTGAGTTCATCAATGGCAAACTTGGTGTAATCCGGAAGAGAGGTTCTCTTTGTCATTCGGTGAAGGACAACACCTATTCCTTCAATGGTCAGATAGGATTCAAGCCAATTGTTCAGAATAAAAATCGGAAGAAATTGTTTCACCTGTCGGGGGAGTATGGCAAAATGTAATATCAGGATCTCATAAAAGTGATAAACAAATTTTTTCAGGGATTCCTTTGAAAAATTCTCCCACTCATTTGCCAGAAAATGATCATAAAAAATATCTATGATTATCCCTGAATATTTGTGGTATTTTGAATTAAGATGGGACTTGCTTCTGCGAATGATCGGATGCATGTCCGTGAAGGTGTCAATGTTTCTGTGAATCAGAATCCCTTTTTGAATTAACTCCGTATATTGCTTATAGCTCTTCCCTTTCACGTAATCACCAATAAAATTCCCAACCTTCACTTCATCGGAATTACCGGAGAGGTATACATGTGCAAGATAATTCATATCCAAAGGTATGAAATGGGATTGATATCCTGAAATGTCAAAAAACCTTAAAATATATTTTTAAACATATTCTGTTATCCAGCTTCGGTCAGACCTGCCTGAATTCCTGTATATAGCGGAACCGGACAGTCATTAAAAGAAAGTGGATGCATCATTTTATATTTTATTTTTCCATTAAAGGTGTACCTTTGTTGAACTTCTTATGGTAGCTCTATTAATTAAAATATCCAAAACATTTAAATTTTGACGGATCATGAAAAAGAATGTAGTGATTATTGGTGCAGCAGGCAGGGATTTTCATAATTTCAACACCTACTTCAGAGGTAATGAGCAATACAATGTAGTGGCATTTACTGCTGCACAGATTCCCGATATTGACGACCGGAAATATCCTGCGGAGCTTGCAGGGAAGTTATACCCCGGGGGTATTCCGATTTTTGCTGAAACTGAATTGCCGGATTTGATCCGTGAGAAAAAGGTTACCGACTGTGTGTTCTCCTATAGTGATCTTCCGTATGAGAAAGTCATGTCGATAAGTGCTATTGTCAATGCTGCGGGAGCGAATTTTATCCTGCTGGGACCCGGTGAGACCATGATTAAAGGCACCAAACCGGTCATTGCTGTCGGAGCTATCAGAACAGGTTGCGGGAAAAGCCAGACTTCACGAAAGATCATTGAAATATTGATGGAAAAAGGATTGAAGGTGGTAGCCGTCAGACACCCGATGCCATATGGAAACCTGGTGACTCAGAAAGTGCAGCGGTTTGCAGAACTGTCGGATCTTGAGAAACACGACTGTACGGTTGAAGAGATGGAAGAGTATGAACCCCATGTTGTTAGAGGGAATGTCATCTATGCTGGCGTTGATTATCAGGCAATCCTGCGGGAAGCAGAAAATGATCCGAAAGGATGTGATATCATCGTATGGGATGGCGGGAACAATGATTTTCCGTTTTACAAACCCGATTTAATGGTTACCGTCGCTGATCCGCATCGCCCGGGCCATGAATTGAAATACTATCCCGGTGAAGTGACCTTGCGGCTCGCAGATGTGGTTGTAATTAATAAGATGGATAGCGCTTCACCTGAAGGGGTGGAGATTGTTCGAAAAAGCATTAATCAAGTTGCTCCAAACGCCATTGTTATCGATGGTGCTTCCCCCATTAAAGTGCAGGATCCAACCCTAATCAAAGGGAAAAGAGTGCTGGTTGTGGAGGACGGTCCGACACTCACACACGGGGAGATGAAAATTGGAGCCGGAACCGTCGCTGCAAAAAAATTCGGAGCTTCCCAACTGGTTGATCCCAGGCCATATACCGTGGGAAAACTGAGCGAAACATTCAGGATCTATCCTTCAATCGGAACATTATTGCCAGCAATGGGTTATGGGGAACAACAACTGAAAGACCTCGAAGCAACCATCAATCAAACAGATTGCGATTCCGTTATCATTGGCACTCCCATTGACCTGAACCGGATCATTAAAATCAAGAAACCCTCAACACGGGTGTTTTATGACCTGCAGGAAATTGGAAATCCAAACCTGAACGAGGTGATGGATGACTTTTTGAAAAAGCAGGGGTTGTAATATTTGCCGGATTGCGGGATTTATCCCTGCAATCGCTTCCGGATCTTTTCGGTTTCTTCTTCAAATCCCGGTTTGCCCAGGAGGGCGAACATATTGTTTTTGTAGGCTTCAACACCCGGTTGATCAAATGGATTGATGCCCAGTAAATAACCGCTGATAGCACAGGCTTTTTCAAAGAAATAGATCAATTGGCCAAGATAGAATTCACTGATCTCCGGGATCTCAATGCAGATATTCGGAACCCCTCCGTCAACATGTGCAAGGATCGTTCCCAACTGGGCCATTTTATTAATTTCATCAATCCGCTTCCCGGATAGATAATTGAGTTTATCCAGGTTGCTTTGATCGGAAGGAATAACCAATCTGTAATTTGGATTTGCAACAGAAAAGGTGGTCTCAAACAGGTTCCTTATGCCATCCTGGATGTATTGCCCCATGGAGTGAAGATCAGTTGTAAAGTCAACACTGGCAGGAAAAATTCCCTTGTTTTCCTTTCCTTCACTTTCGCCAAACAGTTGCTTCCACCACTCTGAACAATAGTGCAGTTTGGGATTGTAATTTACCAGTATTTCAATGGTTTTCCCGGAGCGATACAACAGGTTTCTGATGGTTGCATAGAGCAACGCCGGGTTCTCCCGGAATGGTGTTTCTTCCCCTGTGTCCCGTTCCATAATCCGTGCTCCTTCCACCAGTTGAGTAATATCAAAACCGGCCATTGCAATGGGAAGTAAGCCAACCGGAGTCAAAACGGAATACCGGCCCCCAACATCATCAGGAATACTGAATGATCGGTATCCCTCCTGGTCTGCAGTTTGCCGTAAAGCGCCTTTGCTGGCATCGGTTATGGCAATGATTCGATCGGATGCTTCCTTTTTTCCTTCTTTTGCTATGAGGTGATCGCGAATGATCCGGAAGGCAATGGCAGGTTCTGTAGTCGTCCCTGATTTTGAGATGACAACAACTGCAAAAGACCTGTTGTTCAGAATCTCAAGCAATTCGGTAAGGTAATCCTCACTGATGTTGTTCCCTGCAAAGAGTACAACCGGATGTGCGGGGTTGTTCCTGAACATTTCAAAGCCGTGTGAAAGTGCTTCAATGACACATTTTGCTCCAAGGTAGGAGCCCCCTATTCCAATGACCACAACCAGCTCAGCCTTCTCAGCAAACTCATTTGCCACGCTTTGTATGGACGAAAGATCCCCGTCGGAGATGCTGCCCGGGAGATTGACCCATCCCAAAAAATTCTTCCCTTTTCCGCTTTTCTGATGAATAGCCGATAGTTGTGCGTTTGCTTCCGGTTCAAGAGATTGTATCTGTTCCTTGTTAAGAAAAGGATAAACGTGGTCAAGAGTGAGTTTCAGATGCTTCATCAGGCTAAGTTTTCAGTCAATAATTGAACTTCAATGGCGGGAGATATTCCCTCATAGAGGATATTGTATATCGCTTCTGTAATGGGCATGGTGACCATGTACTCTTTATTGATCTCGTAGATACATTTTGTGGCATAATACCCTTCAGCAATCATATTCATTTCCAGCTGCGCAGATTTAACCGAATATCCTTTCCCGATCATGTTGCCAAAGGTTCTGTTTCTGCTGAACTGAGAATAAGCTGTAACGATCAGATCGCCCAGGTAGGCAGAACTTTTTATATCCCGGG
>CAZTES010000073.1:0-14091 GCA_964612275.1 uncultured Rikenellaceae bacterium | reverse complement strand
ACAAGAGGCGGCATTCTTGGATATAAAATATTTGTTTTCCTGCTGAAAAAACTGGACCTTCGCGTGGCCTATGTTGTGCTTCGTTTTGTCGCTTTTTATTTTCTCCTGTTCTCCCATAAACGATATATCTATTTCTATTTCAATTCCATTCTCAGGTATCCTTTCTGGAAAACTATCGTCGCAATCTACCGGAACTATTATGTCTTTGGACAGACTTTGCTCGATAAAACAGCGATGTTAGCCGGTTTAGATACAAAATTCAGTTTTGATTTTGATGGGGAAGAACACTTGAGGAAAATGAAATCAGGAGGGATTATCATCAGTGCCCATACCGGAAACTGGGAAATCGCAGGTCATTTATTGAAAAGACTGGATACGCCGATTAACCTGTTGATGTTTGACGCTGAAGAGCAGCAGATAAAAAAGTATCTTGAAAACGTTCATGTTCTGAAAAATATCAACATCATTGTTATTCGCGATGATCTCTCCCATATTTATGAAATAAAAAATGCATTGAACCGGCATGAATTGATTGCCATGCACGGCGACCGATTTGTGAAAAAGAGCAAAACAATTACCTGTCGTTTTATGGGAAGGGACGCTCCCTTTCCTTATGGACCCTTTTACCTGGCTGTTGAATTCAATGTGCCTGTTTCCTTTACATATGCCATGAAAGAATCGGTAAATCATTACCATTTTTATGCAACACCCCTGTATACATTATCAAAACCCGGAACAAAAATCAAGAGGGAAGAAAATATCATCTATCTGGTAAAAGAGTATGTGAAAGAGACAGAAAAAATAGTGAAAAAATACCCGCTCCATTGGTTCAATTATTATGATTTCTGGAAAATTGATGAATGATGCCGGATCGTAGAATCTTATTTATCTCTGCAAATAGTTACACCAAACCTTATCCGGTGTATCCGCTTGGGATTGCTTATCTTTCAACTTACCTGAGAGAAAAGCTGCACGGGTTTACAATCCGGACATTCGATTTCAATCTGAATGGAAAGGAGTCGTTCATCAAAACACTCCGGGAGTTCAAACCCCACTATACCGGTTTCTCCTTCCGGAACATCGATGATGTCGATGTGAATGACATTAAGGAGTTTACATCGGAGTATAAGAGAGGAATAGAGCTGGTCAGAGAGCATACCGATTCCATTGTCATCATCGGAGGATCCGGATTTTCAATCTTCCCGGAGATCCTGTTTGATGCTCTCTCTCCCGATTTTGCCATTTATGGAGAGGGAGAGGAGAGCATGTATGACCTGATCAATAGCCTGGAAGATCAATCAAGTTATAAACAGATTGAGGGATTAATCTACCGGGATAACGGCGAACTTAAGCTGAATCAGAAAAAACATTTTCTAAAAAATCCTTCCCTTGCATTTGACCCGAACCTGTTGTACTATTATTGGGAAAAAAGTGGAATGATGAATATACAGACGAAACGAGGATGCCCGCTTGACTGTATTTACTGCACCTATCCAATCATTGAGGGAAAAAAAGTAAGAACCCTCAATGCCGATAAGATCATTGATACCCTTATACGTCTCAATAAAGAACAGGGAATAGACTATGTGTTTTTTGCCGATTCGGTTTTTAACCTGGATGAAGAATATAACATTGAACTGGCAGAAAAGATTATTAAATCAGGCATTAATATACGCTGGGGAGGATATTTTTTTCCGAAAGGACTAACCCGGGAATTCCTTCTGCTTTTAAAACAATCGGGATTAACCCATATTGAATTTGGTACAGAGTCCTTATCAGACAGAACCCTGGATAATTATGGGAAGCATTTTACTGTGAATGATGTTCTGGAATGTTCTGACCGTTGCCGTGAACTGAATATTCATTATGCACATTTTATCATTCTTGCGGGTTATGGGGAAACGGATGAAACCATAGCAGAAACATTCCGAAATTCGAAGAAAATAAATAAAACAGTCTTCTTCCCCTACATCGGGATGAGGATCTATCCGGGCACAAAATTGCATCAATATGCTATAAAGGAAGGCAGGATCAGCAATGATCATGAACTGCTCGAGTCGGTTTTTTATATTTCCGATAAGGTTAATGTAAACACACTTAAATTGAGGGCATTACAGACAAATAAACGCTGGGTCTTCCCCGATGAGGATCATTCGGGAACCATAGAAAAGATGCGCCGGAAAAACCTGAAAGGCCCCCTCTGGGAATACCTTGTAAGCTGAAAAGGACAATGAATACAGAAAAGAATATCGTACGTTTCATACCGCAGCGATCGCCCATGGTGATGGTCACGGAGATAAAAACGGTTGATGACAGGGGTATTGTTACATCATTTGATATCGATAAGGAGAATATTTTTTGTTCAGAAGGTCATTTCAGGGAACCGGGATTGATTGAAAATATTGCACAAACCGCAGCCGCACGAGTTGGCTATACCTGTGAGAAAGAAAAGAAAAATATTCCTCTGGGCTTTATCGGGGCGATAAAAAAACTGATCATCCATCAGATCCCTGCAGCAGGAGAGAAAATCGTAACAAGCCTAACCATCGAACATGAGGTAATGAATGCTACGATCATATCCGCGAAAATCCACTGCAGGGGAGAATTGCTTGCCGAATGTGAAATGAATATTTTCCTGCAGGAAGAAGTGGATAACCAAAAAGATCCGTCAGAATGATGGTGTACTTATGGTACGGGTAATTCCCTACCCTACGTCAGAATGATGATTGATCCTGCATGTTATGTCACGCAGAAAAAGTATTTTTGCGAAAGCAATTCGCAACACAAAAACAACCAGTCTATGGCGGTCGAATTAATGAACAAAAAAGAAGTATCGGTACGATTCAGCGAGGTCGATTCATTGCACATCGTTTGGCATGGGCATTACCTGAAATATTTTGAAGACGGAAGAGAGGCTTTCGGGAATGAATTTGGCCTGGGATACCTCGATGTATATAAAAACGGATTGCTAATCCCAGTCGTAAAAATCGAATGTGATTATAAGCATCCGGTAACCTTTGGGGATACAATTATCATTGAAACCAAATACATCCCCTGTAAAGAGGCGAAAATTCAATTTCAATATACGATTTACAGGAAATCAGATAAAAAGCTGATTGCATCCGGTAAGAGCATTCAGGTTTTTGTGGATAAGAATAATGAATTGTATTTAACACTGCCTTCTTTTTATGAGCAGTGGCAAAGAAAAATGGGACTATTAACCTAACGATCCTGCTTGTTCATGTTCGATATTGCCGGCGATAATGTAATTACATCACTGGGATTCTCTACGGCTGAAAATATCAGAAAGATCAGTGAGAATGTTTGTGGAATAACCCGATCGGATGATAAGAGAATATCCCGGACCCCGGTTCCTGTTGCGCTGGTCGACTCGGACCGGCTGGAAAAGGAATTTGCAAAAATTCCTTCTAAGAAACAATATACACGACTCGAAAAACTTGCCATCCTGTCAATCCGGGATGCACTTCTTGGGAGTGGGGTGGATCCATCGGATAAAAGAACAGGGATTATTTTTTCCACCACCAAAGGAAATATTGACCTGCTTGACCCCGATATGGCAAGCCGGTATGAGGATCACAGGATTCATCTCTGGTCAGCAGCACATGAGATTCAACAACAGATTGGTAATCCCAATACTCCCATCGTCATTTCGAATGCATGTATCTCAGGATCACTGGCGGTCCTTGTGGGTCAGAGACTAATAAACAACGGGAAGTTTGATCATGTAATCGTTGCAGGAGCGGATATCATGTCGGAATTCATTATCTCTGGCTTTCAATCCTTCCAGGCTGTTAGTGAGGAGCCCTGCAAACCGTTTGATAAAGGTAGAAGCGGTATAACCATTGGAGAAGGAGCCGGGACCATCATCCTGACAACCGATCCGCCCAATGGAAAGAAAAACAGTAGGATTACCGTTATGGGAGGTGGAACCTCAAATGATGCCAATCATATTTCCGGTCCTTCCAGGACAGGTGATGGATTGTATTTTGCTATTAATATGGCACTTGCAGAAGCGGGGTTGCAGGCAGAAAAGATTGACTACATCTCGGCTCATGGAACAGGTACAGGATACAATGACGAAATGGAAGCAAAGGCAATTGCCTGGGCTTCCCTGGAAAGAAAACCGGTCAATAGCTTTAAAGGATACATTGGACATACACTTGGAGCAGCAGGGATCATTGAATCCGTTTATGCATTCGAATCCATGATTGGAAATCTCCTGTTCCCTTCCATGGGATTTACAAATCTTGGTGTTTCAAAAGACTTGAACATTATCAAAACCCTGGAGCAGGCTCCATTGCACTTTTGCCTTAAACTGGCTTCAGGATTTGGCGGATGCAATGCCGCGGTTATATACAGGAAGGAATAACCCATTGAACAAACATTGGGAAACAGAACAAAAAGAATGGAAGGTTGTTATATTAGCAGGTCATGTTCCATCATAGGAACAAAAATATTAGTCGATGGGCAAACCGATTTTAACACGGAGCAGGTTGTCGATTTTAACACATTTATTAAATCTGTGTATAAACACTATAAAATCGGGTTCTTGAAATTTTATAAGATGGATAACTTGTCAAAACTGGCTTTTTTGACATCGGAGATCCTGTTGATGGGAAGTGGCCTGCAACAGAAATACAGCCCCGAAGATACGGGTATCGTCCTGATCAATTCAAGTTCAACATTGGAAACGGATAACCGCTACTACCTTACCATTAAGGATAAATCCAACTATTTTCCCAGTCCGGCCGTATTTGTATATACACTTCCTAATATAATGGTTGGAGAAATAGCCATTCGTAATAAAATTATGGGAGAAAATATTACTTTTGTGGCTGAGAAATATGATCCTCAGTTCCTTTATGAATACGTGAGTTTGCTGATGAATGAAAAAATAAAACGCTGTATTTGTGGATGGGTTGAATTTGAGCGAACGGGATCATGCTATGAATCGCTCATCTATCTGGTGGAAAAGGATGATATTACCAATCGAAATATTAAATTTGACGCATCGTTTTTGGAAAAAAATTATCTTGATTTGAAAGCATAGTGTTATGGGACAATTAATTACGAAGTTAAAACAGGAGATTATAGAGGTGCTTAACCTGGAAGATGTTGGTCCGGATGAAATTGAAGCCGGAGCTCCCCTGTTTGGCGAGGGACTGGGTTTGGACTCAATAGATGCGCTTGAACTGATCGTGCTGTTAGAAAAGAATTATGGGATTAAAATTGATGACCCCAAAAAGGGTAAAGATGTATTCTATTCTATCCAGACCATGGCCGATTTTATAGAGAAGAACAGATTATAAGCATTTCCCGGGATCCCAGATACCTGCCATTTTCACGGATCACTTTTCAATCATATACACATGTTGTGGCGAAACGAGTTTTTGTTACCGGATTAGGAGTTGTATCAGCGATTGGATTGAACGTTCATGATACCTTGGAATCAATCCTTTCCGGGAAATCCGGTGTTTCTGACCTGACCCTACTGAATACTTCACTGAAAAGTCTTCTTCCTGCTGCAGAGATTAAGCATTCGGACAATGAGCTGGCTGCGATCGCCGGTTTTCAATCTTGCGAAGGAATGACCCGGACAACCCTGCTTGGAATGATCGCAGCCGGAGAAGCAGCCAATCATGCCGGTTTTAGTAACGATCCATCCCTTAATACCGGACTGATCTCAGCAACAACCGTTGGAGGAATGTGTAAAACTGAGCTTGTATACCGTGATTTTCTTACCAATAATTCTCAAAATCAATACATTAAAACCCATGACTGTGGAGAAAGTACCGAACGGATCGCAGATTACCTTGGCGTTACAGGTTTTGTTACCACCATTAATACTGCCTGTTCCTCGTCCGCCAATGCAATCATGTTTGGGACTCGGTTGATTAAAAGTGGAATGCTTGATAGGGCCATTGTTGGAGGGACGGATGCATTATCAAAATTCACACTCAATGGATTTCACACCCTCATGATCCTCGACACCCAACTCAGCCGCCCTTTCGATGATCAGAGAGCCGGACTGAACCTTGGAGAGGGAGCCGGATACCTGGTACTGGAATCGGAAGAGGTTTGCTCAAATCCACATCCCCTTTGTGAAATGAAAGGATTTGGTAATGCAAGCGATGCCTACCACCAAACAGCATCCTCAGAAAATGGCATTGGAGCACATATGGCAATGAAAAATGCTATTGATGCCGCCGGCTTAACTATAGATGATATCGATTACATTAACCTTCATGGAACCGGGACACAGAATAATGACCTTTCGGAGGGCAGAGCACTCGAGAGTCTCTTTGGAGGAAGTCCACCAAAATTCAGCTCTACAAAACCCTTTACAGGCCATACACTTGGAGCTTCCGGAGGAATTGAAGCCGTACTGTCAATCCTGGCCCTGAAGCATCACTTGATCTTCCCTAACCTCAATTTTAAAACACCCATGAAGGAACTGAAAATCGTTCCGGAAACGGATTTGATCCGGAACTATAAAATGAACAACATATTGTCCAATTCATTTGGATTTGGCGGCAATAATTCATCATTGATCTTTTCATCAATCAACGATCAATCCTGATCCGTCTGGAGGATTGATCTCTGTCTAACGTTTCAATTATGGAAATATTTATCCGCGGCATAGGACTTGTATCACCACAACCCACAACAAAAAAAGACTATTTTTTTGAAGAGGTTATGGAATATTTTGATAATAAGCTTTATGCTGTTGAACCGGAGATTGAAATGTACCTTGATCCAGCCTCTTCACGAAGAATGAGCAGAATCCTTAAACTGGGGGTCATTGCCTCAAAAATCTGCCTGGTGGATTCCGGAGTGAGTATGCCGGATGGTATTATCACGGGAACGGGTTTTGGTATGGTGGAGGATACAGAAAAATTCCTCCTGGGATTGCTGGAAAGCGACGAAAGATTTCTCACCCCTACGCCCTTCATTCAATCTACTCACAATACCATCGGAGCCTATGTCTCCCAGATGCTCAAATGCCATAACTATAATTTTACTTATGCCCATCGTGGAACCTCCTTTGAAACAGCACTAATTGACGGATGCATGCTCATTGAAGAGGGCAATGCAAGAAACGTCATGGTAGGAGGATATGAAGAAAATACGGAGAATCAGATACGGATTTTCGATAAAATCGGACGATGGAAGAAAGAGAAGATCTCTAACCTTGAACTGTTTCAATCCGATTCTCCCGGAACCATCGCCGGAGAAGGTGTCGGATTTTATATGCTTTCCAGATACAAAGGGGAGAATAGCTGCGCCCGATTGACAAATGTTCAGACATTCTACCAAAACATGAACAAAGAGGATCTGGTTCAGGCAGTTGAACGATTCCTGGATCGTAATAACCTGACGAAAGATTCAATTGATGCTGTGTTGTACGGTATGAATGGAGACTCGGAAGGAGATAAAATCTATCATGATCTTCAACAAAGCCTGTTTCAAGAGAAAATTCAAACGGGCTATAAACACCTTTGTGGAGAATCCTATTCTTCAACGATCTTTGCCCTGTGGGTGGCTGCAAAAATGTTGAAAACACAAAAGGTGCCTCCCGTCATTCAACTGGAACCTGCCAGTCCGAAACCCCTGAATTATGTTCTGATCTATAATCAATGGCAGGATAAGAATCACTCGTTATACCTCGTTTCAAGATGCTGAACATCCAGAAATTTACATTCATCTATTTTACCGTATTTTATATTCTGTTCCGGCTAACAGCAATACATTACCTTGTTTTCGTGGCTGCAGCCCTGGTATATATCGGTGTGCTGATCTATGGATCGTTCTATATCGGATCAAATTTATACCTTAAACCGATCCTTTCGGCGAAAACCGAAGAGAAAAAAATTGCGTTGACCTTTGATGATGGACCCCATGAAACCATCACACCAGTCATTCTGGAGCTCCTCGGGAAATTTGATATTGCGGCTGCTTTCTTTTGTGTTGGCAGGAAAATTTCTGCCAATCCCGAATTGCTGAAAAAAATGGATGACCGGGGACACCTCATCGGCAATCACACCTATTCCCATTCAAATTGGTTTGATTTTTATTCCATGAGAAGAATGGTGAAGGAATTGAAAGAGACCGAGAGACTGGTTGAACAAATCATCAACCGGAAAGTACGATTCTTTCGCCCGCCATTCGGGGTGACAAACCCGGCACTGGCAAAAGCAGTAAAGAGATGTAACTACATAACCGTTGGATGGAATATCCGTTCACTGGATACATCGAAGTGGAAAAATTCTGAAAAAATAGTATCGCGAATCATCCGTAAAATAAAACCGGGATCAATCATCCTGTTGCACGATCAACATCCGGATATTGGCACGATCCTTGAAAAATTAGTGGAGCATACCGATGAAACCGGCTATGAGATAGTTCGTTTGGATGAATTGATAAAACTGGAACCCTATGCGTAAAATATCCTCCTTTGTACTATGGCTTCTTTTAACGCTTTTCCTGATCCCATCCGGGTATTCCCAACAGGAAGATTTTGTACCCATGCTGGATGAGGAAAAATTCAGGAATGCACTGACGGGTTTCAACAGAGAAACCAATACGCTCATGAGTGATTTTCGCCAGGTGAAACACCTGGATATTCTGACAGAAGATATTATCAGTGCGGGTAAATTCTACTACATGAAAGAGAGTAAATTGCGGTGGGAATATACCGATCCTTTTGATTATTCAATTATTTTTAACGGAAATGATATCCTGATCAGGGATGAGGACAGGGAATCACGATACAATACCGACTCAAACCGAATGTTCCGGCAAATCAGCCAGTTGATGAGTAACGTGATCCGGGGTGACATACTGGAAGAGAATGAGGAGTTCTCAGTAACCTGTTTTGAAAATAAACGGGAATACCTGATTATCCTTTTTCCTGTAAATGAACAGTACCGGCAGTTTTTCCAGGAAATTGAGGTCCATTTTGGACGGGACGATATGCTGGTAAGCAAAGTGAAATTTACAGAACAATCGGAAGATTTTACCCTGATCGAATTCACCAAAAAGAAGCGGAATGAAACAATTCCTGATACAATTTTTCTTGTTCAGTAGCCTTACCCTCCTGGTGAGCGGAAGTTGTACCATGAAACGGCTTTCCCTTTCACCGGTTGAAGATCCGGAAATGATCACCCCGTTCAAGCGGCCGTTTTCAACACCCGGAACAGAGTTGCTTTATAAAGCGCAAATCGATATCTCCAAAAATCATTTCAGCGGATTGTTCGCCATCAGGATTTTCCCCAATGAAACCTATCGGGTTGTTTTTCTTAATGAATTGGGAATGAAATTTTTTGATCTGGAAACCGGAAGCAATGGTTTAATAGTCCATCACTGCTTCGATGTCTTCCGGAGAACAGCGATATTGAATGTCCTTGAAGAAACAGTGAACACACTCTTTCTGACAGGAAAACCGTTTGAAAAGGGAGATGCACTGATTACTCATTCCGGAGATTATACGGTTTACCCGGTTGCGTTAGGAGGGAAAAAATTCTGTTTTGTCAGCAATTCATCCGGTAATCTTGAACGGATTGTAAAACCAGGATGGTTTGCAAAAAAAATGATCATCGAGTTTACGGACTTTAATCAATTTCCGGTTGACATTCATATCTCTTTTCCACCGAAGGATATATACATCATGTTACACAGCTTAGAAAACCAGCATGGCAACCCTCTTTCTGAATGATTTTTATACCATCCGGTCAAAGAAAACAGATCCCGGTAATAATTATCTGCAGGTTCAGGTTCATATCAACCGGGACCATGCTCTCTTTACAGGACATTTCCCCGATCATCCGGTAGTTCCCGGAGTCGTTATGATCCAGATGATAACGGAAATCCTCTCGGATTCTCTTCAGGAAGAATTAGACCTGAAGGAATTAACCCGGGTTAAATTCCTTTCCCTGGTCGATCCTGGCGTACACCCCTTTCTTGCGTTTGACCTGACAATAAAACAGGAGGATATGCAATGCTACCAAGTGAATGCTGAGATCCTTTCGCGGGAGAAATTGGTCATGAAGTGTAATGGGAGATGGAAACGAACAACGGTTAATTGATGTTAAAATGGAAAGATAATTGGGATAATATTAAGGAAAAGTCCGGAATAATGACACATCGCAACCCTGGAATACTTTTTCTTTTGAGACCCTTCCTTTCGTGGATTGGGTGCAAACTACCTGCTGAACAGGGAATAGTACACCTTTTTTTTGAGCGGAGTTATTGATGCCCTGAACTATTTCAAATGAGCACAGTGATATCAACACAATCCCCACACCGCCATATTTTACCGGTAATTATCGTTTCCCAGTTTGCCGGGACATCCCTTTGGTTTGCAGGGAATGCAATTGTTGGTGAGTTACAGGCGGAGTTTCTTTTTGGACCCCATGTGCTGGGCTTGATCACCTCATCTGTGCAACTTGGTTTCATTGCCGGCACATTGTGTTTTGCTTTTTTTGCCATTTCCGACATGTTTTCACCAAGGAAATTATTCCTGGTCAGCTCAATTCTGGGTGCCATCAGTAATGGCATGCTTTTATTGATCGAAGGACAAATGGCATTGCTTTTAATGGTACGTTTTATGACCGGATTTTTCCTTGCCGGAATTTATCCGATCGGAATGAAAATAGCATCCGGCTGGTATAACCGAAAGCTTGGTAAAGCAATTGGTTATCTGGTCGGTGCCCTGGTTCTGGGAACTGCTTTTCCTCATCTGTTAAAAAGCTTTGGTGGCATGCTTCCATGGCGTAATGTAATCCTGGGGACATCCCTTGTGGCGCTTTGCGGAGGCGTGTTGATGTACCTGTTTGTCCCCGATGGTCCGAACCTGAAAAAAGGGACACGATTTGATCCCGGTGCCATCGGAAAAATTTTCAGGTTTCGGAGTTTCCGTATGGCTGCCCTTGGTTACTTCGGGCATATGTGGGAACTCTATGCCTTATGGGCATTTATCCCGGTTTTGATTCGTGCATTTTCGGAAAGCAGGGACGTTGAGTTGAATGTATCGTTGTGGTCTTTTATCATCATAGCAGCAGGAAGTGCAGGATGCATCATCGGTGGCATACGCTCGCAAAAAGTGGGAAGCGCAAAAGTGGCATACATCCAATTGATCTCTTCCGGGATCTGTTGCCTGCTCATCCCACTGGTTTTTTCCATTTCCACGCCGCTGTTCTTGTTTTTCCTCGTTTTCTGGGGCGTGGTGGTGGTTGGTGATTCACCCCAGTTTTCTGCCATAGCAGCACAAACAGCTCCGGATAACCTGGTGGGAACGGCATTGACCATTGTCAACTCCATAGGATTTGCGATTACCATTGTCAGTATTCAGCTGGTCAGTTTTCTCTCCAGCATCATATCCGAAAAATATTTACTTCTTGTCCTTGCTGCAGGTCCCGCATTCGGGATCATCGTCCTGAAAAAACTCATCGCGGGAGGATATGAAAATAAGGACATCAATTAACCCAGGCCAATGGATCGTCGAAAACGTACACTTGTTCTGAAGCGGTTGAGGGGACTTCCGGGAGGTGGTCATCTTTTCAACTATACGGGCAACAAAGTGCTTCATGTCTACCGTAAAGGGATCAGAAGCACACGGGTTGCCTGGCCCTCTACACTGATGCTCGAAGTAACAAACCGGTGTAACCTGAAATGTATCACCTGTCCCAGGGAATATGATCTGGGTAAGCAGATGGATAAGGGAGAGATGGAGCTTGCTAAGCTGAAAGGCATCATTGATGAAGTATCACCCTACGTTGATTCCATCGGATTGACCGGGCTGGGTGAACCCTTTCTTTATAAGAGCCTGGTTGAGGCAGTTCATTACATCCGGGAAGTAAACAAGGGGGTAATCATCACCGTCTCTACCAATGCCCATGTGAAGGGCATCGATCAAACCCTTTCGGAAATGGACGATGCAATCGATTCCATCCAGGTGTCTGTTGACGGTGTAGGAGACCGGTATGAATCCATTCGAAAGGGCGCCGGATATCCTGAATTCATTCAAAATGTGCGAAAAATAATTGAGATAACAGCCGATTCTAATACCGCGGTCATGTTCAATATGGTGGTGATGAAAGAGAACTTCAAAGAGATGGTGAAGATTGTGGACCTGGCCCATGACCTGGGGATCGATCATGTTAGTTTTACTCTGTTTAACCTGGCAGCAGTCACCGGTTATGAGACACCCTATTACCGTTTTTTTGCCTCGGGAGAGTTTCAGGCAGAACTGGAAAACCTGAAGAATAGTGCGAAAACATACCCTGGGATTAATGTTGCGCTTTGGGATCAACATACGCCCCCGGGCTTCAGAAAATGCCCCTTCCCCTGGAGCCACTTTTATATTACGTGGGATGGTTACCTGGTTCCCTGCTGTGCAAAACCCTTTCCGAAAGAGCTAAGCTTTGGAAATGTCTTTCAATCGGGGGTAATGAATTGCCTGAACAGCCCGGCATTTCGAAATTTTAGAAAAATGTGGTATAAAAACCAAACGCCTCCGTTTTGTTCCAAATGCCACATGATAGACTTGCCTTCGCTTTAGTTTATTACAATAGTGAAGTGATTGTTGAATTAATACCTGTAAAGTATTATATTAAAAGGGAATAAGATATTATAGTAAGAGATACAACTCTCATTAATTTGACGAAGTTCAAATCCAATCCCCTTTAGTCCCCCTTTTACCAAAGGGGGACAAGCTGAAAACAGAAGAGACCCCGTCCCCCTTAGTCCCGAATCGATGCCTTTGGCAACAAAGGGGGACAACGTGAATGTAGGAGTTGAATCGTCCCCCTTTGAAAAAGGGGGAAAGATCACCCTGGCAACGCCTGGGTGGTCAGGGGGATTTGATTCCCATTCATCAGAGGAGCGAAAGTCGTGTGACTAAAAACAACTTTATATAAAAACTTGTAATAAACTGTAAATCAATAGGAAACAGTATTAAAAAAAGCATCAATGGCATCATAAGCTTCCTGCATACTGGAATAGGAAACAACCGTAGGTTCGGGTGAGCCGGCGATCATAGCCGGTAGTTTTTTTGGTGAATCCAGCCGGTAAAGGCAAAGTACCGGTTTCTGATTTTCAAGAGTACGGCCGATCTCATACCCTACTCCCAGGCTGGGTGTGGAGACTTCTGCTACCATGGCATCGGCAGTGAACAGCCACTCCATATCACGCCGGTGGATCATAATATGATTTTCCTGACCTTCTCCTGATGCAGTAAGGGATTCTTCCACAATGTGTTCAGACAGCACTTCCCCGTGTTTTGAATGATGGTGAATAAGGGAGTGATAGCAATCCCTGTCTTCCCTGCCTCCACGAATAGATCCGGCAAAATAGATTTTTATGGGCTTCTTCATATATCGATTGTGTTAAACGATAGACTGGAATTTTTTCCGGAAAACAGATTCCCGGGAAAGTTATTAGTGCATTAGATCCTCTGCCAAAGGCATTCCTTTGGAAGAAAATTAACGAAAATGCAAAGCATGCTGCTTTGATTTTCTAATTTTCGGGATTATTGAGCACATTGGTATTTATCTTAGACTTCGCTTCACCTTATTAACAAATCACACTTCATCTTATATACTGCTAGTAGCTTTAAACTTTCACGTCAGACACCTTACTTTTACCCAGAACCGAGGAACGAGCACCGAGAACCATTTTCTTAGTTTCACTGCCAACTCATAACTCACCGCTCACCACGCAACTCTTTCAGTCCCTCTGGAACAACTTTCAAATTTGAACAACGAACTTTCCTGCCTGCCGGCAGCCAAGGCAAGCACCATACTCATTCACTTCATCATTCATTATTTCCTGTTCAATATTCGATATTCTAAATCCGCAATCATCTCTCCAGGAAGATGATAATCCTTAGATAGAAAAAGGAGAATACAACTTGTTAGGATTGACCCAAAGCTTCTTTAATCCTGTTCTCAACCAGCTCCAATAGATTTTCATCTGCAAAGTCTTCCCGGTCAATTGGTTCTAAGGCGGTATACTTAAGTTTCTGGCCAATGTTGAGGGGGAATAAGCTATGATACTTGTGAAGTCTTTGGT
>CAZTES010000072.1:0-14113 GCA_964612275.1 uncultured Rikenellaceae bacterium | reverse complement strand
GATTTCAATTACCTCAACTCTCCCGATGATATTTATGTTTCTCAATCCCAGATCAAACTGTTCGGTCTGAAAACCGGAGATTCGGTCAAAGGATCCATCAGACCACCCAAGGATGGAGAAAAATATTTTCCATTGATCAAGGTGGAGGAGATCAATGGCCGGTATCCGGACTTTATCAGGGACAGGGTTCCTTTTGATTACCTGACCCCCCTCTTCCCGGATGAAAAATTTACACTTACCCAACCCGGCGAGGGAAGCCTTTCGGTGAGGGTAATTGATATGTTTACACCCATTGGCAAAGGGCAGCGGGGACTAATCGTTGCCCAGCCGAAAACCGGAAAAACGATCCTTCTGCAGGAGGTGGCAAATGCTATTGCCAAGTATCAACCAGAGGTCTATCTGATGATCCTCCTGATTGATGAACGGCCGGAAGAGGTTACCGATATGCAACGTAATGTCAACGGTGAAGTCATTGCATCGACCTTTGATGAACCGGCTGAACGGCATGTCCGTGTAGCAAACATTGTTTTGGAAAAGGCAAAAAGACTGGTTGAATGCGGGCATGATGTGGTCATTTTGCTCGACTCGATCACCCGGTTGGCGCGTGCTTTTAATACCATCTCCCCCGCATCCGGTAAAGTGTTGTCGGGTGGAGTGGATTCCAATGCCCTCCATAAACCCAAACGGTTCTTTGGTGCTGCCAGGAATATTGAGGATGGCGGTTCACTGACTATCATCTCTACAGCACTGACCGAGACTGGTTCGAAGATGGATGATGTGATTTTCGAGGAGTTTAAGGGGACCGGTAATATGGAACTTCAACTTGACCGTAAGCTTTCTAATAAACGGATCTTCCCCTCTATCGATATACCCGCATCAAGTACACGGCGTGAAGATCTTCTTCTGGATAAAAATATCCTGAATAAAATCTGGATTTTGCGGAATTACCTGACCGACATGAATGCGGTTGAAGCTATGGAATTTTTGCGTGACAGGTTAATGCAGACCGAATCCAATGAGGAGTTCCTGATTTCCATGAACAGCAATTAAAAACGGGTTACCATAAGCTGACAAATTTCATAGATAATCTCTTTTCTTCCGATTATTTTTACTTCGATTTCCTGAGCATTGCAAACCAGTTAACCGGTTTATCCTTTGGCATCCGGTTTGCCAGTAAGCTCTGGTGGATGGAATGTATGGGAAATTTATATGAATCGAAAAATTGTGTTATAAATCAGGTTCATGTAATTCCATATCCAAACAATTTGTATTAATTTTATAGGTTCTGGATGAAAAAAAACAAATGTTTGTTATTTAAATACTTAAAGAGATAAAAATGGCTAAGAAAAAGAATTTTGTTACCTGTGATGGGAACTATGCAGCATCTCACATTGCCTATATGTTTAGTGAGGTTGCATGTATTTACCCAATTACACCATCTTCCACTATGGCAGAAAACGTTGATGAGTGGTCTGCCCATGGAAGAAAAAATATCTTTGGGGAGAGAGTAACTGTATCTGAAATGCAGTCTGAGGGAGGCGCATCCGGTGCGGTTCATGGCGCATTGCAAGCAGGTGCTCTTACTTCAACTTATACAGCATCTCAGGGGCTGCTTTTAATGATACCCAATATGTATAAGATAGCTGCAGAGCTTCTTCCCGGCGTATTTCATGTAAGCGCCCGCAGTGTTGCTGCTCATGCACTCTCAATTTTTGGTGATCATAGTGATATTTATGCAACCCGTCAGACAGGGTTTGCACTGTTAGCAAGTGGTAGCGTCCAGGAGGTTATGGATCTTGCAGCAGTGTCTCATCTCTCTGCGATAAAAACCAGCTTGCCATTCCTTCACTTTTTTGACGGATTCAGGACATCCAATGAGGTACAAAAGGTTGAAGATCTTGATCAGGATGAGCTTGCAAAACTCATTGATTATGAGGCACTTAAAAAATTCAGAAATAATGCTCTTAATCCGGAACATCCGGTTACAAAAGGAACTGCTCAAAATCCGGATATTTTTTTCCAGGCAAAGGAGTCAATAAACAGGTTTTACGAGCCTGTACCTGACCAGGTTGAAGCCTATATGCAGGAAATCAAAAAGCTCACCGGTAGGGAATATCATCCTTTTAATTATTATGGGGCGCCTGATGCTGAAAATATTGTTGTGGCAATGGGATCGGTTACCGATACAATCAGGGAGGTTGTGGATTGGCTGAATAAAAAAGGAGAAAAAACCGGAATAATTTCAGTTCATCTGTACAGACCATTTTCAGAAAAATATTTCCTGAAGGTTCTTCCTGAAACAGTGAAAAAAATTGCTGTGTTAGACCGTACAAAAGAACCAGGGGCAAATGGAGAACCTTTATATCTTGATGTAAGGAATCTGTTTTACAGAAAAGAAAATGCACCTGAGATAGTTGGAGGAAGATATGGCTTAAGTTCGAAAGATACAACACCGGCTCACATTATTTCGGTTTTTGATAACTTAAAGAGAAAAGAGTCAAAAAATCATTTTACTATCAGTATTATTGATGATGTAACATTTGCTTCATTACCAATACCTGAGGAAGTAGTTGTTGCTCCTGAAGGAAGTTATGAAGCAAAATTCTATGGGATAGGAGGAGATGGAACTGTTGGAGCTAATAAGAATTCAATAAAGATAATTGGTGAGTCAACGGATAAGTATTGCCAGGCATATTTTGAATATGACTCAAAGAAATCGGGTGGTAGTACAATTTCTCACCTACGATTTGGTGATCACACCATCAAGTCGATTTATTATGTGAACACGCCTGATTTTGTAGCATGTCATGTTCCGGCATATCTTTGGAAGTTCAATATTTTAAAAGGGATAAAAAAAGGTGGAACTTTTCTCCTTAATAGCATCTGGGATGAGGAGGAAACAAAGACTAAACTACCTGATTCAATAAAGCAAACCCTTGCAGAAAAAGAGATTAACTTCTTTATAATCAACGCAACCAATATTGCTGAAGAAATAGGATTGGGTACCCGAACCAATACTATTATGCAATCAGCTTTTTTTAAAGTTTCAGTGGTAATCCCATATGATTTATCTGTTAAGGTAATGAAGGAGTTAATTCAGAAAACCTACGGAAGAAAAGGTGAGAAAATTGTTAATATGAATTGGGCAGCCGTTGATAGAGGTGGTGATGTGAATAAAATTGATGTACCTGTAGAGTGGAAGGATCTGAAACCTGAAGTAAGGGAAAAGAGAAAAAATGTTCCTGAATTTGTGCGGGATGTGGCAGACCGGATTAACCGTCTTGAAGGAGACCAGGTTCCTGTCAGTGCCTTTGTTGGCAGAGAAGATGGTTCATTTCCGGCAGGGACTACAGAGTATGAAAAACGTGGAGTAGCTGTTAATGTTCCTGAATGGATACCTGAATATTGTATCCAGTGTAACCAGTGCGCTTATGTCTGTCCTCATGCTGCTATCCGTCCCTTTCTTTTAACAGATGAAGAGCTGAAGAATGCTCCCGAAGGAACGGAAACAATTGATGGAATAGGAGGAATTAAAGGATATCACTACAGGATACAGGTAAGTACACTTGATTGTACGGGATGTGACAATTGTGTTGATGTGTGTCCGTCAAAAGAAAAATCACTTGTTATGAAACCCCTGGGAACTCAAGACGCTGAAATTGAACGATGGGGCTATATGCATAAAGAGGTTGGGTATAAAGATAATATAGTGCCAAAAGATAAGACAGTTAAAAACAGTCAATTTGCTAAGCCTTTGTTTGAATTTTCCGGTGCATGCCCGGGTTGTGGTGAAACACCATATATTAAGACGATAACCCAATTGTTTGGCGACAGGATGATGATATCCAATGCCACCGGCTGCTCATCAATATACGGCGGTACAGCACCTTCATCTCCTTATTGTACAAATGATGAGGGACATGGCCCGGCATGGGCAAATTCGCTTTTTGAAGACAATGCTGAATATGGTTATGGAATGGCTAGAGGTGTTAGCCAGTTGCGTAACAGGATTGCATGGAAAATGAAAGATGCTTTAAACGATCATTTGTCAAATGCTGTAAAAGATACGTTTAAAGAATGGATTGATAATAAAGATAATGCTGAAGGATCACGTGTCGCTTCGAAGAAAGTGCTTGAAGTTCTTAAGGATGAAAAGTCATCCGTTGCTAAAGAAATTCTTGACCTGAAGCAATACCTGGTAAAAAAATCTGTGTGGGCATTTGGAGGCGACGGATGGGCTTATGATATCGGCTACGGAGGACTTGATCATGTTCTGGCAAGTAGTGAGGATGTCAATATTCTTGTTCTGGATACCGAAGTATATTCCAATACCGGTGGACAGTCCTCAAAAGCAACCCCAATCGGAGCAGTTGCCAAGTTTGCCGCTTCAGGGAAAAAGATCCGAAAGAAAGATCTGGGTGCAATGGCTGTAACCTACGGATATGTATATGTAGCTCAGGTTGCTATGGGCGCAAGTCAATCACAGTATCTTAGAGTACTCAGGGAAGCTGAAGCTTATCCCGGACCTTCATTGATTATTGCCTATGCTCCGTGTATTGCACATGGGCTTAAAAGAGGAATGAACCCGCAAGCTGAAGCAAAAGCAGCAGTTGAAGCGGGCTATTGGCACTTGTATCATTATAATCCAATGCTTGAGGCAGAAGGGAAAAATCCATTTGTTCTGGATTCAAAAGAGCCTGATTGGGATAAATTCCAGGATTTTCTTGATTCAGAAGTAAGATTTGCATCCTTGACAAAATCATTTCCCGATGAGGCAAAAGTATTGTTCAAAGCGGCTAAAGAGAATGCCCGGTGGAGATACAACTATTACAAGCGTATGTCGGAAATGAATTTTTAGATTTTTTTTTAAAAAATAAGGGATGATCTCTGGCAGAATTCTCGGTATTGATTATGGACGTAAGCGGGTTGGAATAGCTGTTTCCTACCCCGGCGGGATGATTGCCAATGGATTGAAAACCGTTCCATCGGCAGAAATCTGGGAATTCCTGGAGGAGTACCTGTCCAGGGAAAAGGTGGTACAATTTGTTGTGGGATATCCAAGGAAACTGAACAATGATCCTTCCCAGGCGATTGAATTCATTAATCCGTTTATTCGCAAATTAAGGAAAAAGTATCCTTCTATTCCGGTTGAACTTGTGGATGAACGGTTTACCTCCAGTCTTGCCAGGCAATCGATGATAGATGGTGGGCTTAAGAAAAAAGACCGCCAGAATAAAGCGCTGATCGATACCATCAGTGCCGCAATCATTCTGCAGTCATTTCTCGACCAGCAGACCGCTGAGAATATTAAATGAACAAACGATGATATATCCAATTGTTGTTTATGGGCACACGGTACTCAGGAAGAGGTCCCGGGAACTCAGGAAGGATGAGGAGGGATTGCAGGAGTTCATAGAAAACATGTGGGAAACCATGTATGTCTCCGATGGTCTCGGACTTGCAGCACCCCAGGTGGGCAAAGCCGTACGGATTTTCGTGATCGATACAAACAGCCTTTCTGATGATGACCCTTCTCTGAAAGGATTCAAAAAAGCTTTTATCAATCCGGAAATCATTGAAAGAACAGGAGGCTTGAGCCCGTTTAATGAAGGATGTTTGAGTATTCCGAACATTCGCGAAGATGTGAACAGGGAACCGGGGATAAGAATCCGGTACTATGATGAGAATTTTGAATTACACGAGGAATTCTATGACGGAATCGCCTCGCGAATCATTCAGCATGAATACGACCATCTGGAAGGGATACTTTTTACGGACTTGGTCCAGCCACTGAAAAAACGATTGCTCAAGAATAAACTGAATGCTATTTCGAAGGGTAAATTCGAAGCAAGGTACAAAACCATTCTTCCCAAAAAGAAACTGAATACAGATACCCTCCTGTAATAATCTATCTGAGCGGATAACGCTGGAAGATCCGGTCCGCTTTCATCAGTATATCTACATATTGTGCCCGCTTGTATGCGTATGGATCGGTGATGTTTTTCCTGGACAGCTTCCCTTTGAAATCAGCGATCGATTCATATTTTTTTGAATCCATCCATTCTTCCAGTGACCTGATCATTTTATTAATCTGTTCCGGCTTGTTCCTGTAGAGGGTACTGACCACCTGGACGGTGTCGGCACCGGCCAGCAACATTTTTACCACATCACTACCTTCAAAAATACCGGTATTGCCGCATATCTGGGCTTTGATGTTGCCATACAATAATCCGGCAAATCGCAATACCAGACGGTTGTCTTCGATATTACTCAGGTTCCAGGGGAAGTGCATTTCTTCCGCTTCTACATCAATATCGGGCTGGAAGAGCCGATTGAACAGGACAAAGGCATCCGCACCCGCTTTATCCATCTCTGCAATGATGTTGAGGGGATTCGTATAGAACGGACTGAGTTTCACACTGATCGGTATACCGACTTTAGCTTTGACTTTTTTAAGAATCGCCACCTGTTTTTCCACGATCTCCTTTTCCTCTTTCTCAAAATCTATGGGTGTAGCATAGAAGTTTAGTTCCAGGGCATCGGCACCGGCTTTTTCAAGCTCCATGGCATATTCAGCCCAGGTGACGTCATACACGCAATTAAGACTGGCGATAACGGGAATGCTAACTTCCTTTTTAAGGTTTTTCAGGTTTAACAAATGCTCTTTCGGTCCGGCATGCTGAAGGTCGGGAAAAAGGGTTATCATCTCCGCGTGGATCTCATTGTACGCTTCTAAATCCTCCTGCAATTCGAGGCTTTCCAGCTGAATCTGTTCCTCGAAAAGCGATTTATAAACAATGGCAGCTGCTCCTGCCTGTTCCAGTTTTTTTACGGTATTTACGTCAGTAACCAGATTACTGGCCCCGACAATGATGGGATTTTTTAATTCAATACCCATATAACTACTTGAAAGATTGGCCATTTTATGATATTTTTTTAGAATTAATCCTTGTTTTTCAGGTTGTTAAAAATAGCCAACCTGGAGTTACTTTCCAAATTTATTTTGGTTACCGGGGACAGGAATTTCTGTCCAACACGGCTTTTCAAGACGGAATAATGTTGCGGTTTTTTTGTACATTTATATTCACCCGGAAAGATCTACTTTTCATGATTTCAGAGCAAGAATTACGGCAGTGGCCCTATGTCCGCCTGCTCCTACCATTTGTTGCTGGTATTCTTTTCCAGTCGTATCTTCCTTTGCCCTGCACAATAGCTCTGGTATTGTTGGCCCTTTCAACCATTTCCCTTTTTTTACTCTTTGCTTGGCAGAAAAGCTCACCTGACTATCATCGACGATGGCTATTTGGTGCGATATTGAACGTCATGCTTTTCTTCTTTGGTTGTTCATTGTTATCCATTAAGGAAAACCGGGTAAATTTCACTCATCATGGAATGAAAGAGGGGCAGATGATTGCCGTGGTTACCGAAGTGCCGCAAGAGAAACCCAGGTCATATAAAGCAATTCTTAAGGTACGGCAAATCAAATCCCCTGAAGGTTGGAAAAATACAAGAGGCAGTGTATTGGTCTATTTTGAAAAAGATACGGCTGTCAGGGATTTATTTATTGGCGATCAGCTAAAAGTAGAGGGTGAATTTCAGGAAATCCCTTACTACAATAATCCGTATGAATTTGATTACCGAAGGTACCTGCACCGTGGTGGGATCTATTGCCGGATGTTCCTGCGGTCTGAAGATTGGGAAAAAATATCTGCAACCAGGGGGAACACCCTGATGCTGATCTCCGCGAAAATGCGGTATCGCCTGTTGGGCATTTATCAGAAGTTTCATTTTGGAGAGGAAGAGATGGCTGTCGCCGGTGCATTAACCCTGGGTTTCAGGGATAAATTGGATGACAGCCTGCAGGATTTGTATAAGCATGCCGGGGTGATGCATGTCCTGGCAATATCAGGGTTGCATGTTGGTATTTTATATTTTCTCTTATTCTATCTCCTGGGCTTTCTTGGAAAATTCAGGAGCGGCAGGATCATACGGGCTTCCCTGATCATTTTGTTCCTCTGGTTCTTTGCGTTCCTGACCGGTTTATCTCCCTCGGTAATGCGAGCAGCCACCATGTTCAGTTTTGTTACCATCGGACAATCCTTAAAACGGCCAGGAAATGTGTACAATACCATTGCTGCATCCGCATTCTTTCTTCTGCTGATCAATCCCTACCTGATTATGGAAGTTGGCTTCCAACTCTCCTATATTGCCGTTACAGGAATCATTTTCTTTCAACCCCGGTTTTATCGCCTGTTTAGAAGCCGGTTCTGGGTTGTTGATAAGGTGTGGGGGCTAATAACCGTATCCCTGGCAGCACAGTTATCTACTTTCCCGTTAACCATTTATTATTTTCATCAGTTCCCAAACTATTTTATTATCAGTAATATCGTTGTTATCCCATTTGTTACGGTTATACTCTACCTGGGAGTATTTTTATTCCTTTTCTCTTTCCTGCCAGCGGTTGCTGCCCTCCTTGCCTGGCTCATGAACCAGTCCATAGGTATATTGAATAGCATCCTTGCTTTGATCACCAATCTGCCTCATGCTTTAACATCAGGGATCTCGAATAGCCTCCTTGAAACACTGTTGATTTATACTATAATAGTGACAGCATCCCTGTTCCTGATCAGGAAAAACAGCCGGTATCTCTTCTGTTTTATCAGTGTTGTTGCTCTGTTCCTGATGATTAATGCCTTCTCCATTTTCCAGACGAAACATCAAAAAGTTATGGCAGTTTATCATATTGAAAGGACAACTGCTATTGGCTTTATAGACGGGGGAACAGCCTGGTTAGTTGGCGATTTTGGCACGACAGAAAGTCGGGGGAATGCCCTATATTACATAGCAAATCATTTCACCCGGCTCAAGGTTCGTCAATTCAATTTTATCATCCTTGAAGACCAGGAGAATGAGATGGAAGCCCATGATTTGACCGATTCCGGGAATGGTCCTGTTACCAGAGGAAATTTTATCTGTTTTCATGGAAGGAAGATCTGTCTGATTGATAATGAATGGCCGGAAAGGCATCCGGGGAAGAGCCCCTATGAACTGGATTATGTTATCATCAGGCACAATCCGGAAATACACTGGGGCGGTTTTTTTGAAAATTTCCGGGTACGACAGGTTGTTCTTGATCCTTCCGTTTCATTCTATTATGAAAATGTGATGAAGGAGAAATGTAGTGAACTGGAAATCCCCTGCTATGTTGTCAGAACAGAGGGGGCCTGGATTCAAAATGTGCAGAAAGTTCGGTTATAATAAATACAAATCCGTTTCGGATGGATTCATTGTGACCGGATGAGGGTGTGGACAACGGATAAAAAAAATAAGATTGTGTTAGAATATTCGATGGATAATGTATTATTTTGCCCTTAAAATAGAGACCAATAACCATACCAGATGAAAATTGTCATTGCAGGAGCCGGAGAAGTGGGATCGCATCTGGCAAAAATGCTGAGTAATGAGGACCACGAGATTACTGTAATCGATCCGGATGAATCGAGGTTGAAATCAATTGATGCTGTTTTGGATATCCTGACCCTGGTCGGTTCAGCTACATCATTTCATGTCCTTAAAGAAGCAAAAATCAAACAGGCGGATCTGTTCATCGCAGTATCTCATTCCGAAGACATTAACATTACATCTGCCATTATCGGGAAACACCTGGGTGTAAAGAAGACAATTGCCAGGGTGGATAATCCCGAATACCTGCTGCCCTCGTTCAAAGAGCATTTTACAAACCTGGGGATTGATTACCTGATCTATCCGGAGCGCATTGCAGCCCAAGAGCTTGTAACACTGCTGCACCAATCCGAAACAACCGAATTCTTCGAATTTTCAGGTGGAAAACTATCCCTATTGGTGTTCAAACTCGATGAAAATGCGCCGATTATCAATAAAACACTGGTGGAGCTGACCCAAAAAGACCAGTCGATGGAATACCGTACCATTGCCATTACAAGAAACGGAGAAACGATTATTCCACGGGGCGATGACCGGTTTGAAGTCAACGACATGATATACATCGTTTCCACCCGGTCGGGACTGCCGGAAGTCTTTCACCATACAGGTAAAAAGAGATTTGGCATCAAGAACCTCATGATTCTCGGTGGCAGCCGCATCGGAAAAAAAACAGCACATGAACTGCAACGGGAATTCAACATCAAGTTAATTGAGATCGATAAAGATAAATGCGAACAGCTGGCTGATGAGCTGGAAGATACACTGGTAATCAATGGTGATGGCAGGGATACTGACCTGTTGTGTGATGAGGGACTCAAAAGCATGGATGCTTTTGTGGCTGTGACAGGAAATTCCGAAGCCAACATTTTATCCTGCCTGTTTGCCCAGAAAATCGGGGTGAAAAAGACAATCGCTGAAATAGAAAATATACAGTACATCGGTCTGGCTGAGAATATCGGTGTCGATACCGTAATAAACAAAAAGCTGATCACAGCAAGCAAGATATTCCGGTTTACCATGAGGGCAGAAGTATCGAGAATCAAATACCTGAATGTTTCTGATGCTGAAGTGCTTGAATTTGTTGTAAAAGAAGGGGCCAAGGTTACCCAGGGGGCACTTATGGATATCGGTTTTCCGAAAGATGCGAGCATCGGTGGTATCATTCGTGGAAAATCTGCCTTTATTGCCAAGGGTGATACGGAGATCAGGCCGAAAGACCGGGCTGTTGTTTTTGCCCTGCCTACGGCAATCACCAAGATCGAAAAGTTCTTTTAGCTATTCCCCGTAATGATAAACTTTAAAATCATTCTAAAGGTATTAAGTACACTGATTTTTTTGGAAGGGATCTTCATGCTTTTTGGAGTTCCTTTTTCGCTCTATTACCGGGAAAATGATCTTGTACCGCTCCTGGTATCCTCACTGATCACCATTGTTGCTGGAGGCTCAGGCAGATTTCTGACACGGAAAGCCCTGCCCAACCTGGGAAAAAGAGAAGGATACATCATTGTTTCGATTGCGTGGATCCTGTTTTCATTTTTTGGATCCATACCGTTTATCATCAGTGGAGCAATTCCTTCCTTCACTGATGCCTTTTTTGAAACGATGTCGGGTTTTACCACCACAGGAGCATCCATCCTGAACGATATTGAAGCCATGCCTCACGGTTTGCTGCTTTGGCGCAGTATGACACAGTGGCTGGGTGGTATGGGGATTATCGTGCTGTCGGTCGCTATCCTCCCTTTGCTTGGAGTAGGGGGAATGCAGCTTTTTATTGCCGAAGTTCCGGGTCCCGCACCGGACAAATTGCATCCGCGGGTAAAAGATACGGCAAAACGACTCTGGGCAATCTATATTATTTTCACCGCTACAGAAACCATCCTCCTGCTTTTTGGGGGAATGAGCCTGTTTGATGCCGTATGCCATTCATTTACCACCATGGCTACCGGGGGCTATTCAACCAAACAGCTCAGCATAGCCTACTTTACTTCACCCTATATTCATTACGTCATCACCTTCTTCATGTTTCTTGCCGGTATCAATTTCACCCTTTCCTATTTTGCCCTGCACCTGCGGTTCGATAAGGTTTGGAAGAATGAAGAATTCCGGTTTTATATCGGCTTTGTGACGTTTTCTATCCTGGTGGTAATGGTCGGTATACTGATCACCCAGGACATCACCCTTGAGAAATCATTCCGGGATGCAGCATTTCAGGTGATCTCAATTGTTACCACTACCGGGTATGTAACGGTGGACTACCTTCAATGGTCTCCATTCCTTGTGATCCTTTTACTGATCCTGATGTTTTCGGGCGGATCAGCAGGATCGACCGGTGGAAGCATTAAAATGATGAGGATACTCCTGTTGTTCAAAAACAGTTTGCTGGAACTGAAAAGACTGATCCATCCCAAAGCCGTGATCCCTGTGCGGTTTAACCATAAAGGTGTTTCACCACAGATCATATCCAATATTCTTGCCTTTGTCGTTTTATATATGCTGATTACGGGGATTAGTGTTATTATTATGGGTTTGCTGGGATGCGACCTGGAAAGTGCTTTTGGTTCCGTAGCTGCCACATTGGGGAATATTGGTCCCGGTATTGGTAAAGTGGGGCCGGCAGAGAACTACTATTTTCTTCCCGACTTCGGGAAGTGGTTCTTATCCTTCCTGATGCTCCTGGGCCGGCTGGAACTGTTCACGGTTCTGATTCTGTTTTCGCCCTCCTTCTGGAAAAAATAGGTATCCTGTATTGATATAATTCATGTTCATTAAGCTTCTGATCATTTATCGAATCAGTAATTCTTCAACATACTTAAGAATAATAAAAGCTTCGTCCCCCTGGGTGAAGGGGGACTTGAGGGGGATTGATTTACTTTCATAAAATCATTTATCCTGAATAATATAACAATTTTTCCAAATCCCCCTTATTCCCCCTTTTTCAAAGGGGGACAAATAACCTGGATATCTAATTATGAATAAATAAACTTGTTCTCTTCGTGTATTCTGATTGTGTGAAAAGAAGTTAATTGAGTAATAATGGTTCCAATGAAATAGAACTTTTCAATACTCCAGGATCCCCAATCCCTGCCTCTCGATCACCGGTTCATCAAAGGTGCAGTTGACAATGGTAGAGGCTTCGTTATTTCCATATCCACCATGGATAACGATATCGACTTTGTCTTTGTATTTTTCATAGATCAGTTCGGGATCGGTTGTGTATTCAATGACTTCATCGGGATCGTGGATGGATGTGGATAGGATGGGCCGACCGAGCTCGCGCACTATCTCCAGGATGATGCTGTTGTCCGGTATCCGGATGCCCACGGTTTTTTTGTTGCTTTTAAACATTTTTGGAACCTGGTTGCTGGCGTGAAGGATAAAAGTAAACGGACCGGGAAGATGCCTTTTCATCAACTTATAAATGGGATTATCCACCTGCTTGGTATAATCGGAGATCTGGCTCAGGTCGTGACAGATGAAGGAGAAATTTGCCCTGGTCGGATTGATGCCCTTAAACCGGGCAACTTTTTCAACAGCCCTGGCATTCATGATATCACAACCCATTCCATACACCGTGTCGGTAGGATAGATTATGATACCGCCCTCTTCAAGCACTTCAACTACCCTGCGGATAGACCGCAGACTGTTATTTTCCGGATAAATCTTCAATAACATCCCCATATTCTGTCATCTGATAAAGCCTTTAAAAGTAAACTCTTTTATTAAATTATCACTCCCTGTGAAAAAAAAGTGGGTAAGCTACTTATATCGCACCGCTACAACCACCTACCCTTGCTACCTTCCGGTCCTGGGGGGGTTCAGCAGGAGCTGGTCGTATAAGACTTACCCACTGCAAAATTACAAACTTTTACAATGTAATCAAAAGATTGTAAATCTTTTAACCCTCCATCTGAATTTTCAGCAAAAAAACTAATATATTTGTTTTGAAACCTAAATCGTATATAACATGGAGAACAAACCTGTTTCAGTCTGGAAAGGGACAATAAACCCGGCTCTCATGCTTGGATTTGTACTGATCATTTATACTCTTATCCTCTATTTTCTGGATAAGACATTTGACCGGAGTATTGTATTGGGAATAATTGGGTTTGCAATTTCAATTGTGGGATATGCATTTGGAATCCGATCGTTTAGGAATGATTCGAGGGGAGGCATCCTGACCTATGGTCAGGGTGTAGGTGCGGGTACCGTAATCGGTCTTTATGTTGGAATAATTGTTGCTGTTTTTGGAATAATCCTGTATAACCTGATTGATCCTGAACTGATCGAGAAATTTTTTATTTCTCAGGAGGAAGCAATGATCCAACAGGGTAAGATTCCGGAATCGTTGATCGAACAGCAGATGAATCTTTTAAAGAAGATCGTTACACCTGTAAGCCTGCCGCTTTTTGGGATTTTCAATTATGTATTTACGGGTGTAATCATCTCCCTGGTTGCGTCAATTTTTCTCAGACGGGAAGGGGATGCTTTCAAAAAGGCAATGGCTGATGTTGAGGAGGAGCTGGCCGAATAACAGAACTGTCTTTTACTATGGACCTTTCTATTATTATCCCACTCTTTAATGAGGAAGAGTCACTTCCGGAGCTTGTGGAGTGGGTTGAACGGGTCTGTAATGAAAAGAACTATTCCTTTG
>CAZTES010000071.1:12609-14467 GCA_964612275.1 uncultured Rikenellaceae bacterium | reverse complement strand
ATCTGGTAAAATCCCTCCTTATTGGTCACTCCGAAGTATTTCATGATAGAATCGGTTGGACTTAGTAGAACCACTGTGGCATTAATGAGCGGTTCATCCTCCTCGTTGAAAACCGTTCCTTTTATGGTATTTTGTGTAAAAGCACTGATCGAAATACAAAATAATATTGCGACCAGGGTATATTTGTTTAACATCTTGATTATCTATTATATATGCAAATCTTCCTAACTAAAAAAGTATTAATTTTGAAATTATTGTTGCTTCAGCATTAGGTCAAACTTATAACATAACTGTTATACCAAAGAGTGGCTTAAAAGTCAATCTACTGGTCATCCTGAACTCGCCTGCCTGTCGGCAGGCAGGAGTTCGGAATGACACAATCATGTACATTTTACATAATCCCGGCTAATGTTTTTTATCTTACAACTTCTTATAATCTCCTTTCACCTTTGATTGACTCTCCTGGTCCTCTTTATACTCCTCAACCTTTTCAGCAACCAGCTTATCAAATTCTTCCTGTGTAACTTTCCTGCCATCCGTTGGGCTTGAAATAGTATCCTCCGGGGGAGGAGTAAGTTCAACAGATGTTGCCAATAGTACATTCTCACCGTTTATATCAACAGCCAGGATAAGACCGGGCAATCCACCATAATTCTTTGGGCCAAGCGTTACCGGAATATTTGGAGTATACCAGGCAGTAACTGACTCCTCTCCCATTTTCATGGTCGCATCCATACAAACATAACCTTTTATTTTCCTGGTGTTCCTTCCCGGTCTCCAAGCCTGAGTGGTGATATCGGATTCAATAAGAAAAAAACGAGTCATAAATTCCACCTTGACAATTTGTCTGCTCTTTTCAAAATCATTGTAGACCTCCTTAATTTCTGGATTCGGAGGCTGGACATAGGCCATCTTTTCCATTACGATCATTGTCCCTTTATCTAATGGGACATTTTTCTCCGACATATCCTCTTCATACAATGACTTGTCAGCGCTAAAAGATAATTTAAATATCGATTTTCTACCACGTGGCATTGTTGCAGCCCACTCTTTCACATACTGCTCCTCTCCAAACAGAGAATAATCAAATTCGCTATACTGTTCATACTGAACCTTTCCTCCTGTAACCTCCTGCCCAAACGAGCTATTTGAAGGCAACAGAAAAAGTACAATTAGTATTTGAAAACTGAAAAATGTTTTTTCCATAATAAACCTAATAACTTTCTAACTTTTTAACCTTCTTCGTCCGCTGTAGTCTTCATTGACAGCCAAAACTTTTGTGAAGGCTGTGACGAAGGCGGGCTAACTTACTAACTTGCTAACTTATAAGCAATTAACTATTAATAACTAACTAATCCCTTCTATCCCGAGTACGATTTGCCCTTTGCTCCTCCCACTCTTTTGCTTTCTCTGCAAGGATTTTGTCAAACTCTTCCTGACTGACTTTATTTCCCTCTCTAGGAGCGACCAGTATTTTCTTGTCAGGAGGAGTAAGGTCAACCGAAGTAGCCAGTATGATATTTTTATCATCTATATCGATGGCCAGAATAAGCCCTGGCAGGCCAGCATAGGTATCTGGTCCCACTGACACTGGAATTTGAGATGAGAACCAGGCTGTAATGGTCTTTTCTTCCTTTATCATGGTGGCATTCTGGCATATGTATCCCTGAATTTTCCGCTGTTCAGTCCCTGGTTTCCAGGCCTGACCTTCAACTCCTTTTTCAATACGAAACAGCCGGGTCATAAGCTCCACCTGTTCTGTTTTTTTACGTTTAGCATAGTCAACATAAACCTTTTGTATTTCAGATTTTGGTGGTTGCACCATAGACATACGCTCTATCATCATTGCTTGTCTTGG
>CAZTES010000071.1:0-12509 GCA_964612275.1 uncultured Rikenellaceae bacterium | reverse complement strand
AATGCTATGAAAATCTATTCGAATAGTCCTTTAATGTAAATGATTAATATCCAAAAATGAAATGTGATGGGGCCGTATCAAAAGTCTAGTTTTGACTTCATCCTGAACTTGTTTCAGGATCTCATACCTCTGACTATTAAAGTGTTGAGATTCTGAACTACCTGCCTGTCAAGAGACAGGAATTCAGAATGACAATTTCCTTGGCTTTTAATACAACCCCATCACGAATATTTGACCTGACAACGTTTTACAAACCTGTCAGGTTCTGAACCAAAATAAACACTGACAGGTCTTATAGACACTGTCAGGTTTTAAAATCTTTTACCTGTTATACTATTGTGGAACAACTTCAAGTTAGATACTGTCGCAGCTAAAAGCTGTAAATATCCCGAGACCGTTGGTGATGTTCGTCAACGGTTCATTTAAATCCCGGGAATCCTGCTGCATACTTTCGTAAAGATCTGCGTACTCCTTATTCACACGATACAATTTAATGCGATGGGTACCATATTGGAAAATAATATCTAATGGACTGAAAAAATAGGAACTCCCCTGAACCGGTAATGTAAGTTTCCGGAATTCCTTTGATACTTTTTTCCCCGAAAATATATCAACTGGTTCATCTTCAATATTTTCAATAAGAATATAAAAATAATCGTTTCCGCTCTCATCCCAGTTTATTTCAACTCGAGGCAGATTTTCCCAATATTCCCGGGTAGTGATAATATCCGGCACTATCAGAAGGAACCATCAGGTAGCGGTTGCTGTTATGAATCAATTCAACTTCGGCATCTATCTGTATTCCAAAAAAAAGCTCTCTGCCTGCAGCAGGCAGGCGTCTGACTGATAAATATAACGATTGGCAAGCTGCGGTCCATGGAACGATTTCCCGTATTAAAACATTTGTTTTATTTTTGTCAATACTTCTGACCTTCGCTCCATGCATTACCTGATCCTCAGCATTCTCTGTTCGACATCCATCCTGATCCTGTTTAAGCTACTGGATAAACGGGGATTGAATACCTTCAGTGCCATCATTATCAATTATGTCGTTGCAGCAATCCTTGGATTTTTCCTGGGTTATTCCGAAATGCATGTTCTCTTTGAAACCCCGGGAAGGTGGATGGTATTTGCCCTGATCATCGGAGTCTCGTTTGTGATCATGTTTTACATTGTTGCCCTAACGACTCAAAAGCTGGGAATAACCGTTAGCTCTGTTTCAGGCAGGATGTCTGTCATTATCCCGATCGTGTTTAGTATACTCTACGAAAACGAGTTGGTGGGTTTGTTGAAAGTGACCGGTATTGTATTTGCACTCCTGGCACTGTTCCTTATGGTATTCCGGGAAAACAATCAACCCGTTGATCGCAGATTGTTATTCCTCCCGTTTATTATGTTCTTTGGCATGGGGACGATTGATTCACTGATCAAATACTCCCAGGCTGAATTTCTTGAAACTGTACACCTGACTTCCTTCATGACGCTCCTGTTCGGGATATCCGCCATTTCTGCCTCTTTATTTCATTTGGTAAGACCCAAAAAAAGCAGAACGTTCAATAAGAAGACCGTGTTTTTTGGCCTGTTGCTGGGACTGGTAAATTTCGGATCCCTGTTTTTCTTTGTTCTTGCGTTATCGCAAAGCGGGGTTGACAGTTCGGTCATTTTCGGGATTAACAATATTGGTATCGTTACATTAAGCATACTTTTCGCCCTTTTGGTTTTTCGCGAAAAATTGAGCAAATTGAACTGGATCGGAGTTCTTCTTGCTTTTATCACCATCATCATTTTATCAATCAGCGGTTAAATGGGAAACAGTCAATATAAGAGCATATCATCGATCTCCAGGGGAGAATACAAAGAGAAAGGGAGCCGGTTCATTGGTATTGCATTCCCGGTTCACGCGGAAGATGAGGTCAGGGAGATCATCGCAGATTTGAAAAAAGAGTACCATGATGCACGCCATCATTGCTTTGCTTATGTAATCGGACCTGAAAAAGAGTTTATCCGCTCGAATGATGATGGAGAGCCATCCCATTCTGCCGGCAAACCGATCCTGACCCAAATCGAAGTAAGGGACCTTACGAATATCCTGGTTGTGGTGGTCCGCTATTTTGGCGGAACCTTGCTCGGGGTTGGAGGATTGATCAACGCCTATAAAAGCGCTGCATCCGATGCACTGGAGAATGCAAAAATTTATGTCCGAACAGTGAAAGAGCGGTACCACTTGGTATTTGAGTATCCCCAGATGAACCCGGTAATGTCCCTTTTAAAAGAAAAGGATCTGGATGTTATCAGCCGGAATTTCGAACTGAGTTGCTCCATTATCGTCGAAATTCCAAAGTACAAGGCAGGGGCATTCCTTGAACGATGCAAACGGATTGAAAAACTCAATGTAAGCAGGGAGTAATGTAGTTTGTTTATCGCCTGCCAGCCGGCAGGTTTACGAAGTTTGTTATTTTGTTATCGGACCGCTTGGCATATTCCGGTCCATGGGGAGATTTCCTGCTTTGGACCATGAATCACTTACTACCATTTTTTCTAAAAACATACAACCCCTAGCGGGGTTTAACACTTTTCTTTTTAAATACCATAGGATTTCTTTAGCCACATCGTGGCGACCTGTTTTTAGAAGGATGATTGAATCCATAATAAAGCTCCGTAGGTGCGGCATGTAAGTAATCAAATAATGCACAATGGATCACACGAAGTTAGTTATCTTACCAACAGATTTTAAAAATCAAAAACCTTAACCGACCAATGTCTTCCGACCCGTATCGAAGTTCGTTATACGGTGACGTAAACAAGACGAGAAGCGGTAACCGAATGACGATACAGGCTTCGTTACCGAAAAACGACTTTCTATTTTCCTTTTTTTTAACTATCTGTTAACAACCTGTATGGTATTTTACGCATCTTATGTATCTTTACACCTGATCCAAACAGACCATCAATTCGCCATCTGAATGAAAAACAGAAGCCTTGTATCCATCGATGATTACAATAAAGATGAGATCATAAAAATCCTTGACCTGGCTGAAGAATTTGAAAAATCCCCTTCCCCAAACCTCCTCGAAGGCAAAGTGATTGCCACCCTTTTTTTTGAACCCTCTACCCGCACCCGGTTAAGTTTTGAAAGTGCGGTGAACCGGCTGGGGGGCAGGATCGTGGGATTTACCGATTCTTCAACATCGAGTGTAACCAAAGGAGAAACGCTGAAAGACACCATTAAAACGGTCAGTAATTACAGCGACCTTATCGTGATCCGGCATCCGCTGGAAGGAAGTGCACGGTATGCCAGCGAGGTGGCTACAGTCCCGGTCGTCAATGCCGGTGACGGAGCCAATCAGCATCCCACACAAACCCTGCTCGATCTCTATTCCATCAGGAAAACACAGGGAACCCTGGATAACCTGAATATATTTCTTGTCGGAGATCTGAAATACGGTCGAACGGTTCATTCCCTGCTGATGGCCATGTCACACTTCAATACCACCTTCAACTTTATTTCACCTGAAGAGTTACGAATGCCGGATGAATACAAGATCTTTCTGGATAACCTGGGTTTGAAATACTACGAACACCTCGATTTTACAGATATCATTTCAAGGGCTGATATTGTTTATATGACGCGGGTTCAGAAAGAGAGGTTTTCTGATCCGATGGAATACGAAAAAGTTAAAAATGTATATGTCCTGCGTAAAAAAATGCTGAAAAATACCAAAGAGAATATGCGGATCCTGCATCCTTTACCCCGCGTGAATGAAATTCATGACGAGGTGGACAGCAGCGAAAAAGCATACTATTTCCCGCAGGCGCTGAATGGTGTTTACACCAGGCAGGCAATTATCGCTTCCATCCTGGGCTTAACCTAACATCGCACTCATGAAAGAACGAAAACAACTTAGCGTCAGTGCCATAAAGAACGGAACAGTCATTGACCACATACCGGCTAAAAGCATGTTCAAAGTCCTTCAGATCCTTGGACTGGACAACGTTGATGAAATGATCACATTTGGAACCAATTTTGAGAGCAAGAAGCTGGGGAAGAAAGGGTTTATTAAAGTCTCCAATGTGTTCTTTCTGGATGAGGAGATCAATAAAATAGCCCTCGTGGCACCGGAAGCCAAATTAAATATCATTAAGGAGTACGAAGTGGTGGAAAAAAAAGTTGTTGAAGTTCCGGATAAGATCATAGGAATTGCCAGGTGTGTCAACCCTCAATGCATCACCAACAATGAGACCATTACCACCCGCTTTCAAGTGGTATCGAAAAAAGATGTCTCACTGAAATGCCACTATTGCGGTAAAATAACCGACCAGGAAAACCTGGTGATTGTATAAAGAGAAGGGTGCTGGTTCCTCGTTACTGGTTCCAGGGTGACCGGGTTAGATATATTCTCTGAAACTATTTGGAACCAATTGGAACCATATGAAACATTCGAATTGGACCTCCATCATTAACAATTCCTTCAGAATTTCAATCATTAGCGAATCCTGTCGTAGGACCTGATTAACTCCTCATCTTTCTTCACCCCGCGAAATGCAAGATAGGTCAGAATAGCGGACACAATGGGCAGAACAGCATACAAAGTGAAGTAGGCGTCGGCATTAAAATGCATCATTCCCTGTCTTCGGTAGAAATAGAAAAGAACCAGTGAGCCGATCATTAAAACCATGCTGAAGACAGACAACCGCATTTGCACCATCCGCTTCCTGAATGAGAATATCGAAACCAATAAAAGGAATAAAACAACAAGGAAGAGGATCAAAAGTGGGATTGTACTGAGTAAAACAGGGGGTGATTCTTTTCCAGCTTCCACAATACCCCATATATGAAGCAGGTATACCTGCCCCTGATCTCCGATAAAACGGCTTACGGGCAGGAAAATGCCAATTGTCATAAGAGCCGTTGCCAGAGCGTAATAGAGGGTTTGAATGCGTTGTATCATTGTTGTAATCCTATTAAATACAGGTAAAACATGTTAACCGCTTCGTTTCAGGTATTGGTAATCAAGATAATAGAGAATCTTCACAGAAAAACTGTTTACCTGTGGTGAGTTTATTGTATATTTCAGATCAATTAAAATAAAGTAAAAGAAAAAAGCATCCCGTTGAGAGATGCTTCAATCAGGAGTTTCTGTCATCAATTACTTCCCAGTATTAGCGGTAAACCCTCTTTCCCGCTGCCAATGATAACTACCTTTGCATTGGGTGATTCAGCCAGCTTCAGCGTGGCATCTATTCCTTTTTGTTGCAGGATCATGTTTGTCAGACTGGCATTGAGAATCCGGTTATACTTTGCAATACCTTCCGCTTCGATTTCCTTTCGTTCTGCTTCCAGTTTTTCTCTTTCATTGATGAAGGTCATAGCCAGTGCTTCCTGCTCACGTGTAAGTTTGCTTTCAATTGCAATTTTAATGTCAGCTGGTAAATTTATTGACCGGATCATAAGCGCTTTCATATCAATGTAGTTTTCCTTTAATACTATGGCTGTTTCATTGATTATAGCATCTTCAACTTCCTGTCTCTTTGTTGAATAAATTTCTTCAGCTGTATAACGACCTGTAACCCGTCTTACGGTGGACCGTACTTCAGGGGTTACAAGATTATTGATATAGTTGATTCCAAATGTTTCGTGAAGGTGTCCAATCCGGTCATAAAGCGGATTAAAACGAACAGTAATATCTACATTAACGGAAAGTCCATTCTTATCCAGAACATCCATGGTCTCTTCACTTTTCTGTTCCTTTACATTGTATTTATCCAGGTCATTCCATGGGGCTATTACCTTCAGCCCGGTTCCGACAATGTTCTCCTTATCGAGGAATCCCGATATTTTATGGAAAATAACAGCCCGCTCACCGGGTCTGATAACATAAAACATCCTGCTGCCAAATAACAATAATACAACAATAACTACTGCCGTAGTAATAATTAATACTTGCTTTTTTTTCATATCTCTTAGTTTTTACAGTTAATTCCCTTTTACGAATTGCAAAAATAAAGGAATTATCCGTAACGAGCAGATTTTCCTTCTTTTTTTCGAAAGCGGGAAACCCTGACCGGATACCTTCACTGTCTAAAAAGAATTGTTGGTTTCGGAAAATTTAGATAGTTTTGAAACAACCTTGGATTGGTAAAGATCAATATATTGCCTTATGATCAGGAGTTCTGAGCTCATACTGAACCCGGACGGATCTGTCTTTCATCTACATCTGTTACCGGAGCAGATTGCCGGAACCATTATTCTTGTGGGAGATCCGGACAGGGTTGAAATGGTGTCCTCCCATTTTGACCGGATAGAGATAAAAATTCAGAATCGTGAATTTGTCACTCACACGGGAACATACAGGGGGCATCAAATCACTGCCCTCTCCACGGGCATTGGGACAGACAACGTTGATATAGTGATGAATGAGCTTGATGCACTGGTTAATCTCGATATGGAGACCCGGAGACCAAAGTCAGAACTGAAGAGATTAAACCTGATCCGGTTAGGTACTTCCGGATCAATCCAGCCTGAAATTTCCATTGGAACATTCCTGTTAACAGAAAAAGCGATCGGATTCGATGGTTTGCTGAATTACTATGCCCGATGTGACGATGGGGCGGATCTGGCATTGCAATCAGCTTTCACTGAATATGTTAATTGGGACTCACGGCTTCCTCAACCATACGTAGTAAATGCGGATCGAGAACTGTTTGAACAGTTTACTGGACAGGAAGTGACCCCGGGAATCACAATTTCTGCCTCCGGTTTTTACGGACCTCAGGGAAGGACCATCCGATTACCATTGGCTCACCCCAGCCTGAATGAAAAAATAATGAAGTTCCGATTTGGAACGAAAAAAGTGACTAACTTTGAGATGGAGAGTTCCGCAATCTATGGATTGGCTTCTTTGCTGGGGCACCGTGCAGTAACCCTTTGTGCAATCATTGCAAACCGTAAAACAGGAGAATTCTTGGGAGAGTACAAAAGCCTGATTCAACGCCTCATTGTATTCTCACTCAATCGAATTGCAGGTAAACGATAGAACCCTTGGAAACAAAAAAAGAGATAGAAGCCCTTATCAACCTGTTGGAAGATCCCGATGCAAGTGTATTCGAGGAGGTTAGTCGGAATTTGATGGATAAAGGGATAGGTGTCATTCCGGAGCTGGAGGAAGCATGGGAGAGCAGCGCAAATCAGCACCACCAGGAACGAATCGAAAACCTGATACAGCAAATCCAACTTACCTTTACCCGGGAACAACTGCTACGTTGGATTAGTGAAGGAGCGTTAGATCTGCTGGAAGGGGCATATTTAATCGCAAAATTCCAATACCCCGACCTGGAACTATCACAGCTCAATGACCAGCTTGAACATATCCGAAAAGACGTATGGCTGGAATTGAACGATAACCTGACAGCTCTTGAGAAAGTGAAGGTCATTAACCAGATCCTATTTAAAATCTACGGGCTGAAACGAAACAATTCGCAATTCTATGCACCACAAAACAACTTCCTGAATATTGTCCTGGAAACAAAAAAAGGAAACCCGATTAGCCTGGCAATTATCTATTCCATCGTAGCTCAACGCCTCGGAATGCCAATATATGGGGTCAACCTTCCCAGAAATTTTATCCTAGTCTATATGGATGAATATAAATCACAGGAGACCTACAATGAAGAACTGGAAGCACACATTCTGTTTTACGTTAACCCCTTCAATTCCGGAGCAATACTTGGAAAGAAAGAGATCGATCACTTCATAAAACACCAAAATCTCACACCCAAAAAATCTTTTTATGTCCCCTGTTCAAATAGTGAGATCATTCGCCGGCTCTTGCTAAACCTTTCCTTTGCTTACGAAAAGGCCGGAAACGATGAAAAGGTCAAGCACCTGAAAGAATTGCTTGATATTTTCGAGAATCCTGAGTAATGGGATAGCCTGGATATTGATGGGTTGCAGATAATAACCCTTACAAAAAAACGGTTACTGCAGTCTTTTCCTGATCAGTGTATAACAAAGAATCCTCATATCCTTTGCAAAATTCCAGTGATCAAGGTATTCCAGGTTAATTTTCACTTTATCCGGAAAGATCACCTCATTACTATACCGGTCAGGATCATCAACTGTTGAAAGTATCTTCTCTTCATTAATGTATTTAAGGGTTGCCGGACCAGTCATTCCAGGTTTCCAGTGAAGGATCCTGGCATGGTCGCCGGTCAACTTTTCAGCCATACGCGGGATATATGGCCTGGGGCCAACAAAACTCATGTCTCCAATCAGGATATTCCACAATTCAGGAAGTTCATCCAGTTTCCATTTCCTCAAAAAAGCACCGAACGGTGTGACCCTTGGGTCTCCCATCACAGGAGTTCCCTCTCTGGGGGGTTGATGATACATCGTTCTGAACTTGTAGATTTGAAACATCTTTCCCTTTTTACCGACACGCTCCTGCTTAAAAATTATGGGACCTTCAGAACTGAATTTCACAAGCAATCCGATAATGATCATTACGGGGAATAGCAGGATCAGACTAATGGCAGACACCAGTTTGTCAAATATTTCCTTCAATAGTTTATTCATTCGTTTTAACCTTATCCAGTTCAGTTATCCGGTAATTCTCCATAGCTCCATAGGAGTCCCTATGGGAGAGTCTCCCAAAGGTGGCATAGCCATGCCTATGGCAGATCCCTATGGGACTATGGACAACGATAGTAATAATCTTTGAACCAGTGTATGAACCGCTTTACACCGGTTCTGATATCTGTTGACGGCTGGTAATTTAAATCCCTTAGCAGATCTTGGGTGTCTGACCAGGTTTTTGGCACATCGCCCGGTTGTATCGGCAACAGATTCCTGATGGCTTTTTTACCCAATTCCTTCTCGATAGCATCAATAAAATCCATCAGTTTCACTGGATTATTATTTCCAATATTATACAGCTTATAGGGTGCCACGGAGCTTGAGGGATCAGGATGCTCCCCATTCCAACTTTTATTTTCACCCGGAATACGAAAGATCACCCTGCTTACTCCTTCGATGATGTCATCGATGTAGGTAAAATCCCTTTCCATGTTACCATGATTGTAGACCTCGATAGGTTTCTCTTCAAGAATGGCTTTTGTAAATTTAAAGAGTGCCATATCCGGGCGGCCATAGGGTCCGTAAACGGTAAAAAACCGCAGCCCAGTAACGGGTAAACCATACAGGTAGCTGTAGGAATGAGCCATGAGCTCGTTGCTTTTTTTTGTCGCCGCGTAGAGGCTTATGGGATGATCAACCCGGTCATGGACAGAGAAGGGCATGCAGGAATTCAAGCCATATACACTTGAACTGCTTGCAAATACAAGGTGCTTCACTGATATTGCTCTGCAAGCCTCCAAAACATGAATGAATCCAACGATATTGCTATCGATATAGGCATAGGGATGAGTCAGGCTATAGCGTACGCCAGCCTGTGCTGCAAGATGACAAACCAGATCGGGCTTCTCCTCCCGAAAAAGCTGGCTGATCCCCTCCCGGTCCTCCAGATCAAACTTATAGAATGAATAATGCGGGTATTTTTCACTGGCAATGGTTATTCCGTCTTTGATTTTATTCCTTGCAATACCGGTTACCCCAAGTCGTGAATATTTCAATTCCGGATCATAGTATTCGTTTATATTATCGGTACCGACAACCTGTTCACCGTCATCCAGGAGTTTCCTTACGAGGTGAAATCCGATAAAACCTGCCGCTCCTGTGACCAATATTTTCATATCGTTCAATGTAGTAATAATTGCTTATTCGTGAAACGTGGATATCAGTTGCCTGCAGATAAAAGCAGCACTCTTCCCATCACCATAGAATTTTGGGAACGAGAGATCACGAACACTTAAAAAATGGGCATATGCATCAAAGATTTTTCGGGACTCAGCATCTGCCAGAAGCGCTGTTTTATTTTGGACCAGCTCAACCCATTCTGTTTCCGGTCTGAGCACAATACAGGGTTTCTCAAAAAAATGAGATTCTTTTTGAACTCCGCCAGAATCCGTTATGATCATTTTTGCATGTTTCTCGAGTGCAATCATCTCCAGATAAGATGCCGGTGGCATCAAAGATATATTTTTTTTAACTTTTTCAAAGAATAACCGGTTCATGCTCTTTTCCAAAGCATGTAATGTTCTTGGATGCAGGGGCAGGATCACAGTAGTATGACCTTCCAGGGCTATCCGTAACAATCCCTCAAAAATGGAGTGAAGCCGGTCACTGTTATCCGTATTGTGATCACGGTGGATGGTAGCGAGAACATACTGCCCTGGTTTGGTTCCGAATTTTTCACGGAACTCCTGCCTTCCCGTGGTGGTCTTCCCAAAGTACAAACTGTTATCATACATGATGTCGCCACAATGGAAGATTGCCGGATTATCGGCGGTAAAAGGAGGTGCATTTCCGACACGCAATCCTTCCCGTTTCAGGTTTATCAATCCCGTTTCAGTCGGGGTGAAAAGCAGAGTTGATAGGTGATCACAAACGATCCGGTTTATCTCCTCCGGCATTGTCTTATTGAAGGAGCGTAATCCAGCCTCGATATGAACAACCGGGTATCCCAATTTGACAGAAGCAAGAGAAGCAGCAAGTGTCGAATTGGTATCCCCATAAACCACAACGCAATGGGGTTTTTCAGCATACAGCACCGATTCAATCCCTGTTAATATCGCCGCTGTCTGTTTTCCGTGCGACCCGGAACCAACCTCCAGTTTATACTGAGGATCGGGAAGCTGTAATTCACGAAAAAAGAATGCAGATAATTCACGATCATAATGTTGGCCAGTATCAACGAGCACTTCCTCAATTGCATCGGGGAATTCGGTCCTGATTTGCCGGCTGAGTGCAGCAGCTTTAATGGTCTGCGGCCGGGTACCAACAATATGTAATGCCTTCACCATTTTCTGTTGAAGCTGAAAAAAGAATGCTGATCGTTTCGATTCAGCGCGTGCGCATTATTTAGCATAGCTTATAGCCCGGGTTTCACGTATCACCGTAATTTTAACCTGTCCGGGGTACGTCATCTCATCCTGGATCTTTTTTGCTATATCACAGGAAAGGTTTTCAGCATCTTTATCGGAAATTTTATCCGAACCGACGATAACCCGCAATTCGCGTCCCGCCTGTATTGCATAGGTCTTCATCACACCCGGATGGGAAAGCGCGAGAGCCTCCAGCTCCTTTAATCGTTTGATGTAGGATTCCACCACTTCCCTTCTGGCTCCGGGCCGTGCACCGGATATGGCATCACAAACCTGAATGATGGGAGCAATCAGTGTGTTCATTTCTGTCTCATCGTGGTGCGCCCCAATGGCATTGCATACTTCCGGTTTTTCCTTGAATTTTTCGGCTAACTTCATGCCAAGAACAGCATGCGGCAATTCCGGTTCATCATCCGGCACCTTTCCGATATCGTGTAACAAACCAGCACGTTTAGCAAGTTTTGTATTCAGTCCCAACTCAGAAGCCATGATAGCAGATAGGTTTGCCACTTCCCGGGAGTGTTGCAGAAGGTTTTGACCAAATGATGAACGGTATTTCATTTTTCCGATCAGACGGATCAGTTCCGGGTGCAAGCCATGGATCCCCAGATCAATGGCTGTTCTCTTTCCAACCTCAACAATCTCTTCTTCAATTTGATTGGTGGTTTTCTGAACAATCTCTTCAATCCGTGCCGGATGGATCCTTCCATCGGTCACCAGCTGATGAAGTGCCAGTCGTGCAATTTCTCTGCGAACAGGGTCAAAGGCAGACAGGATAATCGCTTCGGGGGTATCATCCACAACAATTTCTACACCGGTAGCTGCTTCCAGAGCCCTGATATTTCTGCCTTCACGGCCAATAATCCGGCCTTTGATCTCATCGGTATCAATATTAAAAACGGTCACTGAATTTTCAACTGCATTTTCAGCTGCCACACGCTGGATGGTCTGAATGACAATTCGCTTTGCTTCCTTGGTTGCCGTCATTTTTGCCTCATCCATTATCTCATTGATGAAGGACATCGCTTCTGTTTTCGCCTCCTCTTTCAACGACTCGATCAATTGTTCTTTTGCCTCTTCCGCAGAGAGCCCGGAGATTTCCTTCAGCTGATCAACCTGCTGTTTGTGCAACTTTGACAGGTCCTCATCCTTTTTTTCAACCAACAGAATTTGTTGTTTAAGGTTTTCACGGATCACTTCCACCTCCTTTCGCTCCCGATTTAACTCTTCAAATCGCTGAGATAACGAGGCTTCCTTCTGTTTAAACTTGTTCTCAGCAATCGCCAGTTTGTTATTCTTCTCATTAATGATTTTTTCATGGTCCGCTTTCAATTGCAGAAATTTTTCCTTTGCCTGCAGGATCTTATCCTTTCTTATTACCTCTGCCTCTGTTTCGGCTTCCCTGATAATTGCCCTGCTCTTATTTCTCAGGGCAATCTGCCAGAGAAAAAATGATAACACACCACCAAGAACAAAAGCAACAGCAAAAAATATCACTGTCAGCGTTATTG
>CAZTES010000070.1:0-14474 GCA_964612275.1 uncultured Rikenellaceae bacterium | reverse complement strand
CAGAGACTCTCCAGCCGAAGTGATCAATATCAAACGGCAGCCGCAGAGCCAGTCCGACAAACAGATCGGATATTCCCTTACATTCAGTAAGTTGCGTAGTATACATGGTTTCTGTTCCATGAAAATACCAGACCTGTTTTTCCCTTACTCCCATACTGCTGTAGTTCAGGGCTGCGGATACTTCAACAAATTCGAGGATACCATACTTGATATCGAGGTTATAGAGGTGCCGGACCATGGCAGTCCCCTCTTTAGCCAGGTCGATTTTATCTCCATCGGCATCGAATTTCCTACTGCCAATGGACAACTGGTACCCGGGATTGATCTGCAACTGCCCGGCATGAAGGGTTAAGGGACGGTCCACGACCCGTTCGGTCAGTATGTCTGTATTCCCGCCGGTTTGCCCCCAGGAAAGAGCAGTTAATCCGGCCATTATAAATAAAAGAATATTTCTTTTTATCTTTTCAGGTATAATCCTCTTCATGCGGGAATGTATCATTTCGGTGTATAGACAAACAACCCCTTTTCCAGTGTCCCGAACCAGACTTTTCCTTTCCGGTCTGTGAGGGAACAGTAGATAGGTGTACCAGTCAGTTCATTTTTTACGGCGGCATCCATGGTGACCCCATTATATTTGATAACGCCCAATGCAGTACCGAACCAGATATTGTGGTGACTGTCTTCCGTCATGGTCCAGATCCCGGTAATGGAATAACCGTGGAAAAGGTTCAGAAATTCCATCTGGTAGTTATGTAACCTTGCTACCCGGTTTCCGCTGAATGAACCGAACCAGATATCATTCCACCCATCCAGGAGTATAGCGCTTACATCATCGAACGTCAGGTCGTTGGTGGAATTGAGTACCTCATAACCCGATTGTGTCAGTTTCACTGCGCCTGCATCGGTGCCAACCCAGATGTTACCGATCTGGTCCCCATTAATGCACAAGATGTTGTTAAATCCGGGTTGTTCAAAGGGGTCGGTGAACTTATAGAAATATTCACCATCGAATCCGAACAATCCACCGGGATCTAATTCACTCCCGTAAGCACCGATCCACATATCCCCGTCTTTATCCCTGTAGAGGCTTGTAGTACTAAACGGATATCCAAACAGGCTGTCGATCCAGTACCAGTTTCCCTGGACCAGGATGTCCAGTCCGTAACCCGATCCGGCCCACAGGATCCCGTCTCCATCCATGGCCACAGCATAGATCGGATATCCTTCTACATAAGCTTCCTGGCCGACCTGATCCCATTTGTTGCCGTCAAACCGGCAAAGTCCGGTACCGGTTCCCACCCAGAGGTTGCCGTAAAGATCTTCCGTGATGGACCAGATCTCATTATCAATGATGCCATTCTGGGGTGTATAATTGGTCCATACATCCACCTTTTCCGGATCGGTCACATCCTCCTCCTCACACATGGGAAAAAGGACACATACCAGGATCAGGAGTGGAACAAAAATAAATCTCCATTTCATGGATTTGAATTTAGAAGGTTTACACGCAGTTCCCGGGTGAGGGTTAATCGGGTATCTCCAGGTGTTCCAGCAGGTATTCAAACAGGTCGCTTTCAGGATACTTTTGGATCGCCAGTTTCAATATATGCCGGGCATCATACATCAGCTCCTGTTCCTTATAATAATTATAGGCTGTGAGGTAGTCGATCTTTTCGTTGAATGCGAACTCTTTCAGTTCAGATTTCTTTTTGTCCGTCCATACATTAATGATCCCGATATCGAGAACATCTCTTGCCTTCAGGCTCCAATAGTAGCTCTTCCCGGATTTAAAATTAACATCCTTCAGCGATACTTCCTTGGTTTTAATCCGGTCAAGATACCAGACCTGTTCGTCGGTTTCCTGGTCATACACTTCCAGGGATAACTGGAAGTCGGCATTCACATCCATATTCAGGACAACTTCAGCATAGCTGCCGTCAATCAAACCGGAGATTGAGGGAAACGCTTTGACTGCAGAGAAAGCACCCCTGACCTTATAGGCAGCATTCCGTTGGGAGATCCGTTCGTGATCCTCATCAATCAGTTCGGAGACCGATTGAAAGGTTGAACTTTTTTCTGATTCTCCGGCAGTGCCTGTTGAGCCGGAAATTGTGTATTCTTCGTTTGCTTTCAGGTTCACTTCATCCCCCGAAAACAGCATCAGGGTGGCTGTCCCCGATGAAAGCAGGATCTTATCTCCTTTCAGGAAGTTCTGAGGAACCATCAGGTTCTCCGATTTTCCGTCGCGGGTGTACACTCCTTCACCATCCAGTGAAAACAGCATGGCTACATAATCCTTGCTTCCCTGTCCCAGAGTGGCTAAAGAGATCAGAAACAGCATGCAATACAATCCAATTCTTCTCATGTCGTTTGTTTTAAGTTATTTATGGTTTTATCTGTTCATTTCTATATTCATTCCTGATCCTGCTGATGAAAAACAGGGATAGTAACCCGATGGCTATTATCAATAAGGGGACCAGGAAAGGTATATTGATTCCATTATTCAGGAACAACCGGAAACAGAGCAGAATATGAAGTATCCCCGCCAGGATAAAAGCAAGCGATGGTATGGTTTTTCTGTTCAGGATGATTCCTTCTACCAGGATAATGATGGCCAGGAGCAAAGCAATGAGGTTATAAAACCTTTTTTGATCAGGGATAAACTGCTGATTTAAAATATTCTTTATGACCCCTGCGTGAATAAAGATACCCGGCAAATCTTCCCGGTTTCTGAATATTCCGGTCAAGGGTGTTTTAAAAAAATCGTTGCTGCCCGAATAGGTTACACCCAACAGAATGATCTTATCCCTGAACCAGTTGTTGGAAACCTGCCGGAATTTTCCATCCAGTATATCCTTGCTGGAAAAGGAGGAAAAGGTTTTGGATGGGGTGAAGAAGCGGATTACCTGCGGGTCATATTCCGATGCAATGGCTAATCCTGCTGACTGACAAACCCGGGTGGAAAATGCAGGTATATCAGAACCGGCAATCTTTTTAAACAGGTGCACTTCCCGGCAAACCTCGTCCTTATCCAGGTTGACCTTGGTAAATCCTGCAGTAACATTTTCCTGTAAGAACGAGTCGATGGGTTGGATCAGGCGCATTTTCTCTTTATCATTAATAATAAGATCCGCACCCAGCACAACCGGTATCTCCGATTGCAACGCCTGCATCAGCTTCTGGTCAGGATCTGCATAGTCCGGGTCTGTTTTCATTACTTCAGAGAGGATCTGGTCGTACTTATCGCTATAGTGTGTGGTGAAGAGAAAATCCAGACCAATCACCCTGGGTGAATAGCTTTTAATCTCATTCACCAGGGAGGCAATGTATTCGCGGCTGACTTCTCCGCCCCCAATGGAGCGGAAGGCATAATCATCAATTTTAACGATTACAATATCCGGGTCGATCGCTTTTTCCCTCCTGTGGTCACAGTATAACTGCCTCCAGTCGATGGTTTTTTTCTCAGTGATACGAAATTCCACAAACAGGATGATCAATCCCAACAGGAGAACCTCACCAATGAACCTCAATGGAATTGCCCGGAATATACTCCGAAAGATGCGTTGAAAATTTATCATAGATGGATGAAATACAGCGTGTTATGTGATTTTACTACGCTCCTGTTTGAAATCTAATTTACAATTTTATTTGTTGTAATTTATAACGTATGGGTACTTTTTTAAACATTATTGGGATTTGTTTACTATTTTTGATCGTAGATACCCGGTAACAGTAACGGATGAAACGATTTCTCTTATACTTTCTGGTTGCAGCTATTTATCTGGCTTTTATCTCTCCATCTGCGGGACAGGAAAGATCATTGGAAGATACCCTGAAGATGGTTCCCGATAAGGAGAAGATTGATATTCTCTATGATTGGATTAAGGCCCACCCGTATGAAAATGAGCAGAATATCGAATATGCTGATCAGATCATCAATTTTTCCAGGAAGCTGGATGATCCTCAGTCGGAAGTACTGGCTCTGAAAGAGAAGGGATCAGCCTGGTCGAACCTGAATGATGACCAGAAAGCGCTTGAATTCTATCATCAGGGATTGGACCTGGCCAGGGAGATTGACTACCAGGAAGGAATATCAGCCTGTTTGTATAACATCGGGATAATCTACCGAAGCCAGAATGATTTTGAAACAGCACTGGGTTATTTCAGGCAGTCATTTGAAATTGACAGCCTTTCGGGGGATAAGGAGAATATTGCCTCGTCGTTAAATATCATTGGTGTGGTATTAAGCGATCTGGGAAAATCTTCGGAAGCCCTGGATTATTTCAACCGGTCCCTTCAGTTGAATGAAGAGATCGACAACATGGAAGGGATCGCCAATGCCCTTTTGAACATCGGAGATATTTACAGCAACAGGGGAGATTATGCACGAGCCGAGGACAATTTTAACCGGTCACTCCAGCTGTTCGAGGAGGTGAAGGATAAGCAGGGTATCGCGAAGACATACAATGCCCTTGGCAATATCTTTGAAGGGAAATCCGATTACGGCGGAGCTCAGGAAAAATTCCTGGAAGCCCTGAGAATATATGAGGAGATTGCTGACCTGCACGGGACAGCCCAGGCACAGTTCAACATCGGAACGGTATATAAAGCGATGCACAACTATGACATGGCAAAGCAATACTTCAGTTCATCGCTGGTAAATTATACACGGCTACAGGACCAGGAAGGAGTTGCGATCTGTTACCTCGAGATCGGTTACATTCACGAAGTGACCGAAAACTATCCCGATGCCATCCGCTATTACCAGACAGCACTGAACATTGAAGAATCACTCAACAATGTCCAGGGAATCAGTTCCGCAATGAAAAAAATCGGCGATATTTATGACAAGGGGCTGAATGATTACCAGGGGGCACTTGAATATTATATGAAGGCACTGGAGTTGAAACAGGAGATCGGAGATACATTGGGGATTGCCAATACCATGAAAACGATCGGGTTCGTTCACCAGAAGTACGGACACTATGCCGAAGCACTGAATTGCCTGAATCAAAGCCTTGACATGGCAAAGGAGATCAACGACAAGGATCTGCTCCGGACCGTTTACCGGATATTATCGGAATTTTATGCTGCCAGGGGAGACTACAGGAATGCATTGGAATCCTTTAAAATTTCAGCCCTTTACAAGGACAGTGTATTTACGGAGGAGAGCCAGCAGGCGATAGCCCAGATGCAAACCCTGTACGATACGGAGAAAAAAGAGCAGGAAAATACCCTGCTGCGGAAAGAGAATGAGATTCAAAACCTCCAGATAAGCAGGGATCGATACCTTAAATATTCGCTGCTTATTATCTCGGGACTTGTCTTTATCGTGGTAGTTGTTGTGTACGGAAGATACAGGACAAAGAAAAAGGCCAATGAACTGTTGAATCAAAAAAACATTCTCCTGGAGCAGCAGAAAAGCCAGATCGAGGAACAAAAAGCTGAGATCGAGATTAAAAACAAGCACATCACCGACAGCATCAACTATGCAAAAGGAATACAGGATGCAATGCTGCCACGCATGGAGGTGATAAAGAATGCCATTCCCAACCTGTTTATTTTTTACCGGCCGCGGGATATCGTCAGCGGAGACTTCTACTGGTTTGATGAAGTCAATGGTAAGATCGTAATTTCTGCCGTGGATTGTACCGGACATGGTGTACCGGGAGGATTTGTCAGCATGATGGGCAACGACCTGTTGAATGAAATTGTGGATGCACGGAAGATCACAGCAGCAGACAAAATCCTTGTTGAACTCCATAAGGGAGTTTCAAAAGCTCTGAAACAACAGGAAAACCAGAACCGGGACGGGATGGATATGGCACTCTGTGTGATCGACCAAAGTAACCATATCCTGGAATATGCCGGGGCTAAGAACCCGCTGATTTACATTGAGAACGGAGAGATGCACCGCATCCTTGCCGATAAAATGCCCATCGGTGGTATCGAAGATGAGGATCTGCAGGAAAAAATATTCACCAAACATGAATTTGACCTGAAAACCGAAAAGGTTTTCTATATGTACTCGGATGGCTATGCCGACCAGTTTGGGGGAGAAGAGAAAAAGAAATTCATGAGCAAGCCCTTCCGGGAATTGCTGCTCTCCATCCATAAGGAGCCGTTCGACCACCAGAAAGAAATTCTTGAAAAAAGGTTCATTGAATGGATGGGAGATGAGCCACAGGTGGATGATGTCCTGGTGGTGGGGTTTAAGGTGTAGATCAACGTCCAACATCCAACGTTCAACATCCAAATTTCTTCACGTGTCATTTCGTACAATCTTTCGAAGGATTGAGAAAGATTGGAGAAATCTTCTTACAGGAGGATTATCTTTTTACTTTTGCCTTTGATCTTTTATCTTGATCTCCATGCTTTACCCTAAAAATTTTGAAGAGAAAGTCGGGTTCGACCGGATCAGGAAGATGATCCTGGATTCCTGCCTCTGTAACCTGGGTAAGGAACTGTCTGAGAAGATGCATTTCTCTGCCTCAGCAGAAGAGATAACCATCCTTCTCAAACAGGTGGATGAGTTCCGGAATATCCTTTTGCTTGATCAGGAGTTTCCGCTGGATCACTATTTTGATGTTACTTCCTCGCTGAAGAAATTCCGGGTTGAGGGATCCTATCTTGAGGCAGAGGAGTTTTTACAGATACGGAAATCCCAGGGTACGATCCGCTTAATCCTTGCCTTCCTTTCGAATGAGGATCACAATTATCCGGCACTCAAAGAATTGAGTCGGGATATCACGATCTATCCGTTTGTTCTGGATTCCATCGATAAAATATTGAACAACAAGGGAGAGGTAAAGGATAAAGCGTCACCGGAACTGGCGTCGATTCGCAGGGCTTTGCGTGAGAAAGAGAAGCAGGTTTCCACGCGCCTGCGGCAAATTCTCAAAGAGGCGATTTCCCAGGGCATTGTGGAACAGGGAGTTAACCTGGCTGTCCGGGATGGCAGAACGGTTATACCGGTGAGCTCATCCAGCAAAAGACGCATCGCAGGACTTATACACGATGAGTCTGCAAGCGGTAAAACCTCATACATCGAACCCTCGGAGATCGTGGAATTGAATAATGAGATCCGGGAGCTTGGGTATGCTGAGAAGAGAGAGATCATCCGGATCCTGATATCCCTTACCGATGCTATCCGACCCTATACCGAGGACCTTTTTAAATCTTATGAATTCCTGGGACAGGTCGATTTTACAAGAGCTAAAGCGCTGGTGGCGAGAAAATTAAATGCTGTGATGCCGGCTTTTGCCAGAGAACCAGCACTGAACTGGAAACGGGCCATCCACCCTCTGCTATTCCGTACCGAAAAATCGAAGGGAAAGGAGGTTGTTCCTCTGGATATCTTCCTGAACAGTGAAACCAGGATGTTACTGATATCGGGACCCAATGCAGGAGGAAAATCCGTTTGCCTCCAGACCGTTGGCTTGCTGCAATACATGCTTCAGTCGGGTATGCTGGTTCCGTCCCTTGAGGATTCGGAATTCGGACTGTTCAAACAACTGTTTATTGAGATCGGGGACGAGCAATCCATCGAGAATGACCTGAGTACCTATAGCTCACACCTGGTCAATATGAAGTATTACCTGAAGAACGCCAATCCAAATACCCTGATCCTTATCGATGAGTTTGGAACCGGAACAGAACCCATGATGGGAGGGGCAATTGCAGAAAGCATGCTTGGCCAATTGATCAAAATCGGAGCATATGGTGTGATAACAACCCATTATACAAACCTGAAGCACTTCGCTGCATCCGAACCGGGGATAGAAAACGGAGCCATGCTGTTTGACAGGCAAAAGATGGAGCCCCTCTTTCAACTGGAAATCGGACGGCCAGGAAGCTCCTTTGCCTTTGAAATAGCCCGGAAAATAGGACTCCCCGAGGATGTGCTGACCCAGGCAACCAGGAAGGCAGGGGAGGATCACATCAAATTTGACCGCCATTTGCAGGAGATTGCCCGGGATAAAAGGTACTGGGAAAATAAACGAAGCAGGATCCGGAAATCGGAAAAAAAACTGGAAGAGCTGGTTGAAAAATACACCACCGAACTGGAGCAGGTTAAACAATTGAGGAAAGAAATAATCGAAAAAGCGGAAGGGGAAGCTAAAGAACTATTAACCGGGGTGAATAAGGCAATTGAAAATACTATCCGGAAAATAAAAGAAGCAAATGCTGAGCGGGAAGCAACCAAAAAAGCAAGAGAGGAACTGGAACATTACAAAAAAACCATAACGGATGGCAAGCGGGAAACGGACGAAAAGATCGAACGGGAAATAGCACGCATTAGAAAGAGTGCCCGGCAACCCGGGAAAACGGAATCAAAAGAAAAATCGACAGCGCAGCATGGGGAAAATATCAGGGTAGGGGATAAGGTGAAAATGACAGGATATGAAACCCCGGGTGAAGTGATCGACCGGAATGAGAAAAGCTACCTGGTCTCCTTTGGAAATATGAAAACAACCCTTCCCGCTGAAAAACTGACAAAGATCAGTGAAAGTGAATTCCGCAGGGCAGGCAGAAGAGAACCACAGGACCCCGCCTCACTCTGGGATATCGGGAAACGAAAGCTTGCCTTTTCACCGCAGATCGACCTTCGGGGTGTCAGGACAGAAGAAGCGATCCGGAGAGTGACAGAATTTATCGATGAAGCCATTGTTGTTGAAATCGATACCCTGCACATCCTGCATGGAAAGGGAGATGGGATTCTCCGGCAGATGATCCGGGAATACCTCAATACGGTCGATATCGTCAAATCGTTCCGGGATGAACACATCGATCAGGGAGGCTCGGGAATTACTGTGGTTGAACTGGATCTGTGAGGTGGGTGTGCCATAGAGCATGGGGCATTGGGCAAAGAGCATAGAGCATGTGGCATTGGGATGGCTAAAAGAGTAGGCAGTAAGCAGTCCGCAGTAGTCAGTAAAAATTGTTACTGGTTGCTGGTTTTAAATAGAAAATTTAAAAGAAAGGAAAGTTCGTAATACTTTAAAACGTCCCGGAGGGACTAGCAGGCAATAGGCAGCTACTTTAGTAGCTGTAAATGTAATGAGGAAATATATTCGTCCCGTAGGGACTGAAAGATTTATTTGCCCAAAAATACCCGCATAAATTCATCCCCTTTTAATAGGCCGTATTTCCCCTCTTTAACGGTCGTTTCGTTGAATTCAGTGACATCATCGGGTGGTTCTCCCGGGTGGTAGATGAGAAAGGGAACCGGCTCGCAGGTGTGTGTTCTTGTTTCAATTGGCGTAGCGTGATCGGGCAGGATGGCGAGGGTGAGGTCGTTTCGTTTTTTTACCTCTTCAAACAACCGCTTTACAACTTTCCGGTCAATATCATCAATGGTCCTTTTTTTAAGGTTGTAATCCCCTTCATGTCCTGCCTCATCCGGTGCTTCAATGTGAAGATAAACCAGGTCGTTGTGCTTCAGGGCGGTTATGGCTGCCTGTACTTTCCCCTGGTAATTGGTATCGTACAATCCCGTTGCGCCTTTTACTTTGATCACCTCAAAACCGGCTAACTTACACATCCCTTTTATTAGATCAACGGCAGAGATTACCGCTCCCCTGAGGTGGTGTTTATCCGTAAAGTCGTGCATCTCCGGTTTGTGCCCGGCTGACCAGAACCAGACAGAATTGGCGGGGTCCTTTTCTGCCCTGATCCGATCTGCGTTAACCGGGTGTCCTTTCAGGATTGACTGAGATACATGGATCAGTTCATTGAGTGTTGCTGCTGTTTTTTCTGCCCCGGGGCTCAGTGGCTTTACCAGCACCTCACTGAATTGAACTCCCGGAACATCATGTGGTGGCGTACAGTCGATTTCACTGTTTCCGTTTTCAAGGATGAAAACGTGTCGGTAACTCACCCCCGGATAGATTCTGGACCTTCCTTTGCCAAGATTTTTGTTCAGGGAGTTGATTATTCTGCAAGCCTCCTCTGTTGAGATATGCCCCGCAGAATGATTTTTTATCTTCCCATCCGGGTAGAGGCAGATCAGGTTGCAGCGCATGACCAGATCACGCTCGTTGATGTCAATTCCCATACTCGCAGCTTCCAGAACACCTCTTCCCTGATATACCTTAACCGGATCATACCCGAGGATGGAAAGATTGGCTATTTCGCTGCCAGCTGGCATTCCGTTGGGTATTGTCTGCAATTGACCGACGGATGAAATTCGGCAAAATTTATCCATATACTCAGTTTTTGCTGCAGCGAGTGGTGTTTTGTACCCTAAATTAGGGATTTCCCAATCGGCCATTCCATCCGGTATGAGGATAAGGTATTTCAAAGGAGTTGCATTTATTTATTACTGAGCAAATATTCCTTAAACGCCTGGTATTTCCGGTCCATTACCTCAAATACCTCTGCTTTCCTCTCCTGTTCGGCAAATGATTCGGGGGGATCAGGTTCGAGGGATAATATTCTCCGGATCTCCTCCGGGAATTTTGCCGGATGTGCAGTTTCCAGTGAAACCATTTGGTGAACCTGCTCCGGCTTGCTCAATTCTTCGGAACAAAAATGTTCCATACCTGCCAGTCCAACAGCACCATGTGGTTCAAGAAGGATACCAGATTCCCGGTAATACCGGTGGATTGTTTCCCTGGTTTCTTCTTCCGATATGGACACCGAAAATATATCCCCGATCATGGAATCAAGATCGGGCTTTTTTAGCAGGTTGCCTGTTTCATCCATGGTTCCGCCATAGAGGGTAATTATCCTGGCTAAATTGCTGGGATGCCCTACATTCATTGCACTCGAGATACAGGGTATGGATGGCTCGGTTTTCCTGTAAACTCCCGTCTTTAAAAATCGCGGAAATGAATCGTTGGCATTTGTCGGCAGAACCAGTTTAGAAACAGGCAATCCCATTTTTTTTGCTATTAAGCACCCGCATGCATTGCCAAAATTGCCGGAAGGAATAGAGAAAATAACCGGTTGGTCAGGAAAAAGAGCTGTACGTGTGAATCCCCAAAAATAATAGACACTCTGGGGCAGGAGCCTTCCAATATTGATTGAGTTTGCTGAAGTAAGATTCAGACGGATCAGATCAGGATCGGCAAATGCCTGTTTGACAAGTGCCTGACAATCATCAAACTTTCCCCTAATGGCAATGGACTGAATGTTTTTACCCAGTGTGGTCATCTGCTTGCGCTGCTGGTTGCTGATCTCATCCCGGGGAAACAAGACCACTACCCTGATATTATCCATGTTCAGGAATGCACTGGCAATTGCACTGCCTGTGTCCCCTGAAGTTGCAGTGAGAATCATTAATTTACCGGATTCATTCTGTCGCACATGTGCCATGAGTAAAGCCATCATTCTTGCTCCAAAGTCCTTGAATGAGTGCGTGGGTCCGCGGTCAAGTCGCAACAGGTACCTGCCGCCGTCGATCCTTTCCAGCGGCACTTCAAAATCATATGCCTTTTTGGTAAGGTGGAGGCACTCCTGTTCTGTCACCTCATCTGAAAGAAAGGGATACAGCACGGAACAGGCAAGTTCCGGGTAGGACATTCCATGAAATTCGCGGATCACTTCCTTGCTGAATACCGGGTATCCGGTTGGCAGAAATAATCCTCTGTCTGGAGCTAATCCGCCTAATAAAGCCGTTTTAAAAGAAACCGGTTTGCAATGGTTATTGGTTGACTGAAAGAGTATCGGCATCAGGAATAGCGGCTTGAGTTACGTATCCCAAAGATAACAGGAATTTACATCTGTGAGAAATCTCCTGTAAGAATATCCTGTTGGTTGACAAGGTTCATCCAGGCAATCCCCATCTCCGAAAAATTGTTAAATTTGATTCGGTTTGATAAAAGAAAAAAAAATCCGTTTGCTCGTTTATGCCCGGGAAATAACACCCAGACTCAATTATATATTTGAGTTCATCATCAGCCAGATCTTGAAGCTCGATCTTGAGATTACTGACGACAGTGAACAATTTGCTGCCAGGACACAGCCGAAAATCAATTACTCGGATCGCTTTTTTGATGGCTCATTTCGGATAAAGCCGGCAAACCTGCTTTTTGAAAAAGAGATCACCGAACAGGATCTTTACTTTCCGGTATGGAAGGATATCAAGGTGATGTACCTCACTGATCCACTATCCGATATACCTTTTGATCCGTTTGCAGCTTCTTTCTTTATGTTGTCACGGTATGAAGAATATCTTTATACGGAACCGGATCTTCATGGCCGTTACAATGTATACGATTCGTTAGCCTACAGGAATGATTTCCTGAATTCTCCGGTTGTTGATTTGTGGATCGTGGAACTGAGAAAAAGCCTGGTCAAAAAATTTCCACGCCTCAGGATTAACCAGAAAACCTATGAATTCATGCCCACCATTGATGTGGATGAACCGTTTGCATTTAAATGCAAAGGGTTAATCCGGACGATCGGTGGGATGATGCATGCAAATACAAGAAAAATAAAAGGAGAAAACCTCCTTCGCCTCAACGTGCTGATCGGGAAGAGGAAGGATCCCTACGACACGTTTGATCTTTTGCAGCAATGGCATGGTAAGCATAAGTGTAAACCGGTCTATTTCTTTCAGGTGGGGAAAGTCGGGAAATACGATAAAAACCCGCCCGGTAACAGGCGGGCATACATGAGGCTGATAAAAAATACAGCAGGAAAATACGCGATCGGAATCCATCCTTCCTATCGATCAAATACGGAACCCCCTGAACTGGAAAAAGAAATTTCTTTGTTGCAGATGGCAGCATGCCAACCCATTACCCGTAGCAGACAGCATTATCTGAAACTGCAAATCCCCTTTACCTGCAGGAACCTTTTACGGCTTGGTGTCAAAGAGGATTATACCATGGGATATGCTGCAGAAACAGGCTTCCGCGCGGGAACATCCAATTCGTTCCTTTTTTATGATCTGCTGAAGGAAGAGAAAACGGAATTGAGGATCTTCCCTTTCCAGGTTATGGATGGAACATTAAAAGATTACCTGCGGATGGATCAGCAGGAAGCCCTGGAGAGGATAAAACAAATTGTTGATATAATAAAAACAGTGAATGGAACCTTCATCAGCCTCTGGCATAACTCCTCACTCAGTGATTGGGGGCCCTGGGAAGGGTGGAGAGAGGTGTACCGGGAGATGCTGAAAATAGCAGGGGAAGGATGCGCCATAGGCGTGCCTTCGGCAAAGGGTGAAGGATGTGGGAGTGTACAGAGTTCAGTGTACAGAGTTAAGAATAAATATCGAATATCGAACAAGGAATAATGAATTTTGAAGTGGAAATGATGATCGATTATTGTTCTCCTTGCTCGGTAAAAGAAATGAGAAACTTACTCGTCACTTGTTACGTGTCACTCGCTTCGCCCGCCGTAGTTCTGACGTAGGCGGGTCACTTGTCACTTTTTAACCGGGAACCAGAATGATCGCATTTGTTCCTCATCAACAGATCGATAAACAGAAATGGGATCACTGCATTGCAGGATCACCCTTTGGCCGGGTCTATGCCTATTCATGGTTCCTGGACCTGATTTGTCCGGATTGGAATGGTCTGGTCGAAGATGATTATCAGTCCATATTCCCGCTTACCTGGGGAAGAAAGTTCGGCATATCTTACCTCTATCAACCTTTTTTCTCCCAGCAGTTGGGGGTTTTTTCCGGAACAGTCCCCGACCGGGATAAAATCCACGCTTTTCTTACAGCCATTCCGGAGTCCTATAAATTCATCGAGATTTGTTTGAACTCGACCAATGAAGTAAGCAACGGCCAGTTTCAGGTATTCAGCAACAAAACTTTTGAACTGGATCTGACCGGCAGTTACGAAGAAGTATATCGTCATTATTCGGATAATACAAAACGGAATCTGAAAAAAGCAGTTGATCATAACGTTACCATCCTTCGGGAAGAGAGGCTGGAGGACCTGATTACAATGTTCCGGTCAAATCAGGGCAGATCCTATCCGAAAATTAAATCATACCATTATTCCCGCCTCAATGTCATCATGGTGGAAGGCATTCAGCGGGAAACAGGAAAAACATACATTGCCAGAGATGCCGGCGGATCAATTTGTGCCGGAGCCTATTTTATCCATTCAAACCGTCGTTATGTTTTCCTGTTCTCGGGGAACACTCCGGAGAGCCGGGAGAATGGAGCCATGTTCCTGCTCATCGACCGTTTTATCCGGGATCATTCCGGTGAGACCAACCTGCTCGATTTCATGGGCTCAAACAGGGAGAGCCTTGCCCGATTTTATACAGGGTTTGGAGCACGGGAAGTCCGGTATCCCGGTATAAAGAGAAACCGGCTGCCGTGGCTGGTAAGGTGGGTGAAGGCATAGGGCTAAGAGCAGAGGGATTAAGGATGAAGGATTATGGCTTAAGGAAGGATGTTAATGAGTTATTGGGTTATTAGGTTATTAAGGTGTCTGATTGGAAAACTTAAGAGCTGTTGATATGGTTTTGAGCAAATAAATAAATCATATTTATCCATTTAAGTC
>CAZTES010000069.1:0-14488 GCA_964612275.1 uncultured Rikenellaceae bacterium | reverse complement strand
TCATCATCCGATGTGTCACCCGTAAGATTCCCGGCAGCTGTGAAGGTCGGATCTTGGTTATCTATTCCAAGCCTAGTACAGGCTCCGCCAACTGCAAATGAACCAACTCCAGAAATCCCAGTCCGAACTCTAGTATAAGGATCTCCTCCAGCTGCAGCTCCTGATAATTGAGGAGACCAACTCGTACCGTTATGATAGCCAACAGCACTTTCCATTCTATCGAATGCAGCTCCTTCATCTGAGCTGTTCCATTGCAATGTAACAGCTAAATCTGAGCCACCGACACTTGATTCATCTACAACCCAAGTCACATTGACACATTCATTGATCTCGGCGATTGTAAATCCAGATGTTCCGTTTGTTAAAATATCCGCAAATACTCGAATACCATACTGATCAGCAGTGCCACCTGTATTATTTATTATAAAGGGCAAATAGGATGAAGATGTACCGATCGGAAAATTTATATCGGATGAAGAGACTTGCTGTCGTAAAGTACCACTACTTTCGGCAATAATATAGCTACTTGTTGATCCGCCAGTAATAAGTCCTCCCACATTAATTATAAGATCGTTATTAGTTATATCTAAATTTCCATTGGTGAGAATCAAGTCATCATCAATTGACACGCTTATAGTTAGAGTTACTCCATTGTTATTATCGATAGTAAGGTCATTTACAGTAGAAGGTAGCCCATTACCGGTAACTTGAGGGACGGTCCCGTCATATGTATAATCTGCTCCAGTATTATATGTTCTTGTTCCTGTAACCTGAATACTGCCTGTTCCTCCTGTAGTAGAAATTCCTTGGGCGTGTGCTGTTATTATTCCAGCTCCTGAGTTAAGTGTAAAAGAGCCGTTACTACCATCAATAATGCTCGTACCTACATCCAGTAAAGATCCTCCCTGTACAGTAAAGTTGACAGTGTTTTGTATGGAGCCACCTGATTTAAGCCAAATTTGTGTCGAAGCACCGTTAAAATTTATATTACAAATTCCGCTTCCACTATCCCTTATAGTACCACTCGTGAAGGTAAAATTACCTCCTACATTAAATGTGGCAGTTGTTACGCTTCCATCCTCATGCATAATAACAGTTCCACCAGCTACAGTCACATTTCCAGTAACAGACAATGTTGAATTGGCCCCACCAGTTACAATACAATAACTTCCACTATTCAGGAAAAAATCGCCGGCCACATTAACTGTACACGGACCTGTACTATTGTTCATTTTGAACGATGCATCATTGTCGATAATAAAATCTCCATTTACAGTCAAAGTGTATCCGGTCGAAGTATTCGACATTCTCAATGCCCTGTTGTTCGGGTCATATGCACCTGTCCCCAATACAGAAAAATCCCCTTCAACCGTTATGTCAGACTGCATATAAAGATTGGTAGAATGCCCCGGGCAATTCCAAGTAAAATCTCCAAATGTTTGTATGAAACCCGTAGGAATTGTATTTGTAACACCAGTGATATTACAGAGTGAAGTTAGATTCCATGTTGCGCTAGGGATTATGCCTCCATTCCGGGTATGGTTATATATTGAGGAGGCATTAAAAACTATACTTGAGCCTGCAACAGTTATTGTTCCTGAGTTATTTACTGTTCCTGAAACATCCAATTCAGTCCCAGCAACATTGTTTAATGTTAACGTTGTCCCACCATTAATAGTAAGAGAACCTCCAGAGTTAATTACTAGTTGGTCCAGTGTCTTTGAGGCAGTCAGGGTTGCTGTGTGTGTGTTACGGATAGTAATTACATTATCGGTGAAGGAGGGAGGCACCACAGCAGGTACCCATGATGATCCATCATATCTATCCCAGTTAACTGGTGTAATAAAATTAGCATTCCCGTTTGTTCTGTAATCTCCTACTGATTGTCCCAAAGAGCAAATAGCTGCTATAAAAAAGAAGAAGGCAATTGCGATCAGATTCTTCATCAAGACAGTATGACCTATCCTCCTAATGGAAGTATCAAATGAAAAGAATTTACCTGATAGTAAACTGGTCATATACGTTAAGGCAATAAAAAACCTATAGGAAACAACCTTGCAATTTGTTTTCCTCCCCTCCTCAAAATCCCAGTAAATCCTTGAATACTCATCAATACCATAAACAGGATCTGTGCTTCAAACAATGCAAGTTATTCCCTGCAAGATGTAATCCTATCAATCCGGTTAACTTTTCCCTGAATGAACCGTTCAGGGTAGTTAACCTCCGCGATTGATAGTATATTTATTAACTGACTATCTTTCTTTACTTTTGGTTGCACCAAGCGTCTCTGAATGAATAAATTATTTAACTCACTCTCTTTAACCTGCAATCTTAGATAATTCTAATATAAAAATATTACACTGAATGCATGAAATTTAGTTCATTTTACGATGTATTGTTCCCAATTGTTTTGTTTTATTGATGAAATCAATAAAATATTCCACGAATTAAAATTAATTTTATGGTTAATGATCATTTGAGTGAAATTACATGATGTTTGTTCAAACGGAACCATCGCATTAAAACCTCTCCAGGTTAAATAATATGGAACAATCCGCTGATCTTGAAGCATTGAGGCTGGAGGTCTTATCGTGCAGGAGGTGCCCTCTGGGTAAGTCACGCAATAAACCCGTATTCGGTGAAGGCAACCCAAATGCAGAAATTTTCATCATTGGTGAAGCACCGGGAAGGGACGAAGACCGGATAGGGCGGCCTTTTGTAGGGCGTTCAGGCGAGTTACTGGATAAAATATTCACTGCCTGTGGTTTTAACAGGAGTGAACACCTCTATATTGGAAACATCATCAAATGCCGGCCACCCGGTAACCGGACACCGCTGCCTGAGGAAGTCAGTCATTGCCTTCCCTACCTCCACAAACAAATCGAATGGATAAATCCATCCATTATCATTTTGCTGGGTGCATCAGCCCTGGCTAATATGGTTGATATTAACCTGAAGATCAGCAGGGAAAGGGGCAAATGGATCCATCAGGGAAATCGATGGATCATGCCGGTATATCATCCTTCCGCCCTCCTGCGAAATCCATCGCTAAAAAGAGATACCTGGGAAGACTTCAAAAAGATCATTTTGAAATACCGGGGACTGATCAACCCGGAACACTATTCAAAATACGTTTAGGTATTAAAAACAACAAGTAAAACAGAGAATCATTCCCATCACAAAATCAGCATGGCATCGCCGTAGGTTCCAAAACGGTATTTCTCTTTGATGGCAATTTTGTATGCTTCAAAAAGGAATTCATAACCGGCGAATGCTGAAACCATCATCAGCAGGGTAGAGTATGGAAGGTGAAAATTCGAAATCATTCGTGTCGGTACATTGAATTCATAAGGCGGAAAAATGAACTTATTGGTCCAGCCATCAAACGGTTTCAGATAACCCATTGTGGAAACCGAGCTTTCAAGCGTTCTCAATACCGTTGTTCCCACTGCACAAACATCATTTCTTCTATCTTTGGCGTTATTTACTATATTGGCTGCCTCTTCCGTGATCAGAATCTGCTCCGAATCCATTTTGTGTTTGGTCAGATCTTCTACATCAACTGTCCGGAAATTCCCCAGTCCAACGTGTAAGGTTATCTCAGCGAATGCAATGCCTTTAATTTCCAGCCGTTTTAAGAGTTCCCGGCTAAAATGCATCCCGGCAGTTGGTGCAGCAACTGCTCCCTCATGCTTTGCATATACGGTCTGGTATCGTTCCCTGTCCTCCGGCTGTACTTCCCGCTTAATAAATTTAGGCAGTGGAGTTTCACCCAGGATATATAATGTCTTTTTGAACTCTTCATAGGTGCCGTCATATAAGAATCTCAGGGTTCTACCCCTTGAAGTGGTATTATCGATCACCTCGGCAACCAGGATATCATTTTCTCCAAAGTAGAGTTTATTTCCTATTCTGATCTTCCTGGCTGGATCAACCAGGACATCCCACAATCGTTGCTCCCGATTCAATTCGCGCAAAAGAAATACTTCAATTTCCGCTCCGGTTTTCTCCTTATTCCCGAACAACCGGGCTGGAAACACTTTGGTATTATTAAAGACCATGACATCTCTGTCACTAAAATAATCCAGTACATCCTTAAATATCCGGTGTTCAATGCTCCGGTTCACCCTATCCAATACCATTAACCGGGACTCATCCCTGTTTTCTTTTGGAAACATAGCGATCAAATCCGGGGGCAAATGGTATTTATACTGGGATAATTTCATAATGGATAAATTATGATTTTTCTAAAGCAGTAACTTTATACGTAAAAAACTCGTTTTTGTTATATTTTATTTGTCTTTTCTTCAAAATCTTCAATTTTTACTGCCTGTTCAAGCTTGTATCCTCCTATTCTGGTCCGGACTAAACCCGTAAGATAAGCACCACTTTTTAGTGCAATACCAATATCTCTTGCCAGGGCTCTGACATACGTTCCTTTACTACAGACAATTCGGATCTTCACCACCGGGAATCGATGCTCCAATAGCTCGATCTCGCGGATGAAAATCTTTGCCGGTTCAAGATGGAAACTTTTCCCTTTCCGTGCCAGTTTATAGGCACGTTCACCCTTCACATTCTTGGCTGAATAGATGGGTGGAACCTGACTGATATGGCCAATAAATTGATTCAGGGTCTGAACAAACAGTTTTTCCGTAATATGTGAGCTTTCAAAGACAACATCAACCGCAGTCTCATTATCAAAGGAAGGAGTTGTTTTTCCCAGTTCAATGGTGGCAACATATTCTTTTTCAAGATCCTGAAATTCACTGATCTTTTTTGTAGCCTTTCCTGTGCAGAGGATCATTAATCCTGTTGCCAGAGGATCCAGCGTTCCGGCATGGCCAACTTTTATCTTTCCCGTATTATGGTTCTTTTCAATCAGGTATTTTATCTTTTTAACCAGACGAAACGAACTCCAGGTATAGGGTTTATCAAACAATAGAACCTTTCCCTGAATGAACTCATTATTCTCCTCAATTATCATGCTAAAGTGCAATCAAAAAATAAGTGCAACCAAACCAACCACCAGGCAATAGAACGCAAAGTAAATCAATTTCCCTTTTTTTACAAGATTGACCATCCATTTACATGCCAGCAATCCCACAAAAAAAGCAGAGAAAAATCCGATCAGGATTGGTAATGTGCCAATACTATCTCCACATGGCTGATTCCTACTGGCCAGGTCAAGAATATTTGCCCCGATAATGGGTACTAAAACCATCAGGAATGAAAATTTAGCTACTTCTTCCTTGTTATTCCCAAGCATTAACCCAATAGCAATGGTAGCGCCGGATCTAGATATTCCGGGAATTACGGCGAACGCCTGTGCTATACCGATAAAAAGTGCATTCCCATAGGAAATATTATTGCGGGTTTGTCTTGAATATTGTGCTAAGATTAACAGGAGTGCCGTTACCAGCAGCATCGCTCCAACCAATTTTGCCCGACCTGTAAAAAGCGTTTCTACTTTCTCCCTGAAAAACAATCCCAGGATCAATACAGGGATCATAGAAACCAGGATCTTCAGGATGAATTTTGTTCCGTTATTGTATTCAAACTTTATCAGCTCTTTTATCAGGGACGAAATATCTTTCCAAAATACAACAATAATACTCAAGACAGTTGCTCCATGCACGGCTACTGTAAAGGTCAGGTTACACTGGTCCTCAATGCCTAAGAAATATTTACCCAACTCGAGATGTCCGCTGCTGCTGACCGGCAAGAACTCGGTCAAACCCTGCAAAACACCTAAAATGAAAGACTCGATCCAGTTCATGAATAAAACAAAAAATGTTCCGGATCATTGTTCTGTCCGGAATAGGCAACACAACGGTAAAACATAGAAATGTATTATGGAATACTATTCCCTGGGTTTCTTCATTATGGCCCAGATTTCAAAAACAAACCCAATAAGGACGACAATTGGGGCCAGGGTAATTCTTCTGAAGCTAAAAATTTCAGGATTAAACTCATCCGGATTTTCAGCTTTGCCACCAACCATAAGCAAAAAACCGACAATTATAATTACAAAACCAATGATCAGTAATATATAATTCTCCTTTCCCAGTGCGAACCCGGGTTTTTGATTCTCTTCTCTTTTCTTTTCCGGCATATTGCAACCTGTTTATCAATAATAGAGTTCGTCTTCCTGGACTCTAAGGAACTTATTTACAGCAAAAAAGGTGGATATCCAGGTAATTAAGATTCCCAAACACAGCACGAAGATAAATAAAACTCCCAGAATTTCGACATCCCTGAAACTAACAATCTCTGAAAATTCCCTCTGTGCAAGATAGATAATTCCAATCAGTAGTCCGATGGCGATCAGGGCACCATACATTCCGTGCATAATGCTTGTCATAAGAAATGGCCTGCGAATGAATCCATTTGTTGCGCCGACCAGTTGCATGGTGTTGATCAAAAATCGCCTTGAATAGACAGACAGGCGGATTGTATTGTTTATCAAAGTCAGGGAAATTATGAAAAGTAATACGCTGAATGTTAGTATAAAGAAGCTGATTTTGCGAACATTTTCATTGATCAGGTGTACCAATGATTTATGATAAAAAACCTCTTTTACCTCTGGAAATCTTCCGATATTGGTTTCAATTTCAGCGATGGTATCCACGTTGGCATAATCGGCAAAGAGGTAAACATCTATTGAAGCCAATAACGGATTGTATCCGAGAAAGTCAATAAAATCTTCACCCAATTCTTCCTGTAGTTTCTTTGCTGCCTCTTCTCTGGAAATATATTCTGTTGATTTCACATACGGTGCAGCATCCAGATCTTTTTGCAGTCTTCTTATGTCCACCTCCTTAACTTCCTCTTTCAGGATAATTGAGATGCCAATATTCTCCTTCACGAAATCAGACAATTTTTTTGCATTCAGGAGCAACAGTCCCAACAAACCCAAAAGAAAGAGAACAAGAGAGATGCTTATGATTGAAGTAACATACGAACTTCGCAGTCTTCGTTGGGAAATCCGGGATTCCTTTTTCTTCATTGAAATTGTATAGTACCGTCAGTCAACAATATCAACCCACCCATATGGATCTGGATCATCGCCTGTCTGAATTGAAATAAGCTGATTATAAAGCTTCAATGATTTCGGACCGGGTTTCCCATCTTTGCAGTATGTATACGCATTACCTTTTTCAATATCCACGATTTTTGCTATGGGGCTGATCACAGCCGCTGTTCCACAGGCACCAACCTCTTCAAAAGAAGATAGTTCTTCCACGGAAATTGGGCGTCTTTCCGTTTTCATTCCCATATCCTCTGCAAGCTGAATGAGGCTTTTATTCGTGATTGACGGTAATATGGATGGTGAATCGGGTGTCACATAGGTAGTGCCTTTAATTCCAAAGAAGTTAGCTGGTCCACACTCATCAATGTATTTTTTCTCCTTTGCATCAAGAAAGACAACATTTGCATATCCGTTTGAATGCGCTTTTTCAATGGCAGAAAGACTTGCAGCATAATTACCCCCGACTTTAATATGACCTGTACCATGCGGAGCAGCCCTATCACACTCCCTGCATAGCATCATCTCAACCGGCTTAATTCCTCCTTTGAAATAGGGACCTACCGGTGTTACAAATACCAGAAAAAGATATTCTTTTGCAGGTTTTACACCCACTTCAGCACCCACCCCGAAAAGGAGAGGCCGGATATAGAGGGAGGCACCGGAACCATATGGTGGAAGGTATTTCCGGTTTAATTTGATTGCTTTCCAGATAGCATCTTTAAAAATAGTATCCGGAACCTCAGCCATACGAATCCCTGCTGCCGAGGAACGAAATCGTTTCGCGTTCTCTTTCCAACGGAAAACCCTCACTTTACCATCTTTACCACAAAATGCCTTCATCCCTTCGAATGCTTCCTGACCATAATGCAGGCCAGTAGCAGCAATATGAATATTCACGAGCTCGGATGAAGATATTTCTAATACTCCCCATTCCCCATTCCGGTAATAACAACGTACATTATAATCCGTTTTTTGATAACCAAAGGGCAGGTGACCCCAGTCAATTGTATCCATTGTCGTAATCTTAACGTTGAATTAAATCTTAAAGGTATAGCTTTTATCTATTCTTCGCAACCCATCATCAAATTGCGAGTTCAGTTTAAATGACCGATCAACTCTTCAATCCCCTGGATCTGTTTCTCTCTTTCGATATCCCTCAATAGCCGGGCAGTTTTTGTATAAAATTTATGTTCTGAAATGATGGCAATCTGCTTTTCATACCAGCTTTTTGCAGAATCGATCCTATTCCGTGCCTGTAATTCCCGGCAGAGGTTTTGAAGGGATGAAATGAAATCGATTCTTCCGTAATACGACATGTTGGCATCGATAATGATTTTCTCGAGTAATGTTTTCGGTACAATGGAGGATCTGGTTGCCATGATCAGGCTACAAATTTTTTCAATCTGCTGATCGGAATAGTTGAATTTTGGTAATACCTCTTTTGTAATCTCACAACTAGCCAATTCATGATTCTCATACTCTTTCACAAATCCAGTATCATGAAGCAAAGCAGCTGTCCTTATGATCAGCATTTCCTCGTCAGAAATGCCCTCTGCCCGGCCAATCAGTTCCACCTGTGTGGCAACATTCATGGTATGTTGTATGGTATGGAAGTAAAGGTTTTCTGGGAGTTCGTTTTCCAGGCGTGTTATCAGACTCTCCTCTAGATCATTCAATCTCAGGATCTGTAACTGTGTGATGAATTTGTTATTGGGTAATCCTTTCAGGTCAACCGATAGTTCAGGTCTGATACCGGTTACAAAGTACATGTCGATTTCCCCTTTATATTTTACTGGCATTTTACCCCGGTATTCGCAGATAAAAAAATCCCTGACCAGCTCATAGGTTGAGCCTGAGATATTGACCTTCCCTGCTTCTCCCGATGACTCCATCCTGCTGGCTGTATTTACCGTATCTCCCCAAATGTCATAGGATAATTTTTTTGAACCGACCACTCCAGCAATAACAGATCCTGTATGGATCCCAATCCGAATATCCCAGAATTCCCGGTTATTCGTTTTGGCTTGCAACTGAAGGTCTTTCATATATTGCTGCATCTCTAACGCAGCCAGAACAACCTCAACCGGATTGGTCCGGTTTTTATCGGGAATGCCCCCCGCACACATGTATGCATCCCCAATCGTTTTAATTTTTTCGATGTTGTATTTCTCCGCAACGTTATCAAAGTGATAAAAAAAGCGATCCAGTTCGTCAATTAGCGTTTCCGGATTCATCTGTTCCGCAATCTTCGTAAATCCCTGAATATCTGAAAACAGAACAGTCACCATGTTGTATTTCTTCTTGGTCACCTTCCCTTTTGTTTTCAATTCATCTGCAGTACCCTTGGGCAACACATTGGCCAGCAGGTTTTCAGATCGATCCTTCTCTTTTACCAATTCCTCGGTCCGTTCATTGATGATTCTCTCCAATCGGAATCTTTCTTTGGCAAACTGATAGGTCCTGATTCTTAAGATCATCCAGAAGACAATAACCAGAAAAACAGCATAGGTTACATAAGCATATGGTGTACGGTAAACGGGGTGTAAAATCCTGAACTGGAAAGAATACAGGTCCGTTGCAGGTCCATCCATCACTTTATACCTTGCTTTAAATTCATAGTGTCCTGCATTCAGGTTTGTATATTCCTTAATATTATGGGAAGTCCAAAGAGACCATTCATTATCCAGACCCAGTAGATAATATTGATAATAAGACGGTTTCACTTCATCCTGAGCGTCTTCAAACTCAAATAAAATCGAATTGCAACTGGGTGGAAAGACCATGGATTTCTGTGCTATACCCCATTGATCCGATACAGTTGAAGTCCCTGTTTTTGAATCAAGGAGCAACGAGTCCCTGCCCAAAATAATTCGTTTGATTTTTGGCAATGGCATTGAACCCTTTAGTGGCAATGAAAAAAGAGGGTCTAATGAAGTCAGAAGGAATATCAAGAAAAAAAATATTGAAAATTTCTTCGTTTTTTTTATAAAATTCATAACTTGTAATTCCTTTGACAATAGGAAGCTTAGTCAAAAATAGGATAATTATTGATAGATCGAAAACTATAATCAATAAAAAATTATGGAAAAAGAGAAACATACCATTATTGTTCCTCACGACTTTACTGAGGTTGGTGAATATGCTCTGGAGCATGCTCTGGTCATAGCAAAAATTATGGAAAACGATATTACATTAGTTCATATCGTTAAGGAGGAAGATGAAGTTGAACGTGCCACTGAAAAGTGCAATGAGGTTGCTGAAAGGACTTTCAAAGAACACTATCATGAACCAAACGTGATCGTTCGTGTTGGCAGTATCTTTACAGAAATTGGAGAAGTTGCCCAGGAGGTCAACGCCAATCTTGTAATTATGGGAACACATGGTGTGAAAGGGTTCCAAAAAATTACCGGCAGTTGGGCACTGAAGGTCATTGTAAGTTCTCCGGTTCCAGTAGTGATCGTTCAGGCTCCTCCTGAACATAAAAAGTTTGAAAAAATTGTATTCCCCGTTAATTTCAAAATGGAGAACAAAGAAAAGCACCACTGGGTAAACTACCTGTCAAAATACTATAAAGCTAAATTTTTCATCATCAAACAGGAAGTCAAAGATAAGACCTTTAAACACAGGGTCCAGTCAAACCTCACTTTTGCCAAGAAGTTTTTCCAAAATAAAGAGATTGATTTTGAGATCGCTACCGCTCCAGGGAAAAACAAATTTTCGGCCGAAACTGTTAATTATGCCAAAGAGATTGGAGCAGACCTGATCCTTATTATGACAACCCGGGATATCTCACTGGCAGATTACGCCCTGGGAGCAAACGAGCAACAAATTATCGCCAACAAGGCAAAAGTGCCGGTTATGTGTGTAAATCCAAGATCAGATCTGAGAAGAAGCCAGGGATTTGCAGCCATGAGCGGGTAACATCAAACCCGTTTGAAAAAGACCAGATTTTTCATTCAGGGGCTAGCTCAGAAACAACTGAGATAGCCTTTTTTTTATTATCCCATGAAGTTGGTTTTTGCAACAAATAACGAAAATAAATTATCAGAAATCAGGGATCTACTCAGCTCACAACTGGGATCAAAATGTTATCTTCTGGGGCTGAAGGATGTGGGTTGTACTGAAGATATTCCCGAGGAATACGAAACCCTCGAAGAAAATGCTTCATACAAAGCCTGGTATGTTTTTAATCGGTTTCATTACGACACCTTTGCGGATGACACTGGGTTGGAAATTAGCGCCTTAAAAGGAGAACCTGGAGTTTTTTCAGCACGGTATGCCAGTGAAAGAAAAGATTCGGAAGAGAACATGAACAAAGTTCTTGACAAAATGAAACTTGTTACCAACAGGGAGGCTCAATTCCGAACTGTTATCGCACTGGTTATGAATGGAGCAGAAATTCGATTTGAAGGAATAGTGAAAGGTACTATTCTGAATCATAAACGGGGACGTGCAGGATTCGGCTATGATCCGATATTCATCCCTCATGGGTTCAATAAAACATTTGCAGAGATGGATCTTGCTGAAAAAAACAGGGTGTCACACCGTGCTATTGCATTCCAAAAACTGGCACAATACCTGCTCAAGGTATAAAAACATTGTCCTGTTTTATACTAAAACCCCTGCAATATCTGTTTTTGAAATATTCACACGGAATCACGAAAAGCAATAATGTATTACAGATGATACGCATTGTCCCCCTGTTTGCTTTACTATTTCTGTTTACCTTGCTGTCCCCTTTATCAGCACAGATAAAAGTAGGTGAATGGAGGGACCATCTTTCCTATTCCCATGCCACCAGGATCACGGCCTCTCCAATAAAAGTGTATTGCGCAACGGGTGGTGCATTATTCCTGGTAAATAAGAGTGATCAAAGTATTGAAAAGATGACCAAAATCACGGGCCTGTCTGATGTTGGTATCAGCACCATCCGTTATTCACCGGAAAATGAATTGTTGTTAATTGCTTACTCCAATGCAAACATTGATATTATTCGTGGAAATTACATCCACAACATTTCAGACATAAAACGCAAAAGCATTACAGGAGTCAAGAGAATCAATCACATTCTTTTCAATGGATCGGATGCATACCTCTCCTGCGGATTTGGAATCGTTGTTGTAAATCTTGACAAACGGGAGATAAAAGACACCTATTATATTGGTGATAACGGGGCTCAAACAGAGGTTTATGGTCTTGCTCTTGGCGGCAATTTTCTTTATGCAGCCACAGAGGAAGGAATTTTAAAAGCAGACATTAACAATCCAAATCTCATCTATTACAATGCATGGAGCCGAATTTCTGATATCCCCGGTTCATCAAGCAGGTTCAACGGAATTGTCTCGTTTAATAACCGGATTTTTGTTAACCGGTCCGACGATCAAATGGAAGCCGACACCCTCTATATGTACAACGGATCAGGTTGGGAAGCATTTGATACCCGATCCGGAATTAAAAACTATTCGCTGGAAAGATGCCAGGATAAACTCATCATAGTCAGTTACAATCTTCTACGTATCGTTGATGAAACCTTTCAGATAGACCAGGAAATTGACAATTATGCCGGCTCACCTGCCTCAGCCATGGATGCTCTTCTGGATGACCATGGGGTCTTATGGATCGCTGATTATTATGCAGGCATTATCAAGCGATCCGCTTCAGGATATTTTGAGAGCATCAAACCCAACGGACCGTTTACGGATGATGTTTTCAACATGACTGTCAATGACGGGTCCCTGTATGTGGCTGGAGGAGGCATGAAAATAAATACAGGTGTATTCAATCCCGGTGAAGTCTTCATTTTTAGCAATGATTCATGGCAATCCATCATTGATTATTCAGTCAGGGATATTCTTTCTATACTTCCCGACCCCCTGGATCCAAACCGGTTTTATGCCGGTTCCTGGGGGCATGGTTTGATGGAATATTACAACCGCGAGTTGGTCCATCATTATAAAGAATCGGACCCTTCCACCCTTCAAAGTATTTATCCGGGGGATGATTATATCCGCATCGGTGGGCTGGCATTCGATTCTGGCCATAACCTCTGGATAACAAATTCCGGGGTATCAAACCCGGTTTCTGTAAAAATGATGGATGGAACATGGAAAAGCTTTCCCTATGGAAGCTTGATAAATGCGCCTACCCTTACCGGGATAATCGTAACACAATTCGACCACAAGTGGCTGGTACTTCCGCGAGGCTTCGGGTTGTTCGCGTTCGATAATAACGGAACAATAGATGACGAAAGTGACGATCGGTATAGAAAATTCTCAATTATCGATCAGGATGGGAATACCCTGAATGATGTCTATTCCATTGCCGAGGATCTGGAGGGCGATATCTGGGTTGGCACCAATCAGGGTCCTCTGGTATATTATAATCCGGAAAATATTTTCCTTGAGGAAACTCTTACCGCTCAACGAATAAAGGTTCCACGAAACGATGGAAGCGGGCTGGCAGATTATCTCCTGGGAACAGAAACCATTACCTCCATTGCTGTTGACGGAGCCAATCGCAAATGGATCGGAACAGCCGATGCAGGAGTCTTCCTGCTGACTGAAGAAGGGCTCCGGGAGATTCATCATTTCAAAGAATCAAACTCGCCGTTGCTTTCAAATAAAATCGTTTCCATTGCTATTGACCACCATTCCGGTGAAGTGTTTTTTGGTACCGGGAAAGGTATTATCTCCTTCAGAAGCACGGCCACCGGTGGCTCCGATGATTTCAGAAATGTGTATGTATTCCCCAATCCGGTAAGGCAGGATTATTCAGGGCCCATCACCATCACCGGTCTGGTTTCAAACGTTAATGTGAAAATAACGGATATCAGTGGGAACATTGTTTTCGAGACGACCTCTCTGGGAGGGCAAGCCATCTGGGATGGCCGGAATTTTTCCGGAGATCGTGTACACTCGGGTGTTTACCTCATTTTCTGCAGCAACGAAGACGGATCAAAAACCCATATAACAAAGCTTCTTTTTCTCCACTAATCCGTAATCAGGGTAGAAATTCGTTCGATCTGTTTCTGCTTGTTAACTTCCCTCAGGCTACGGGCTGTTTTTGTAAAATACTGGTGCCCGGAAATAAACTTCACCTGCAGTTTATTCCAATCGTTCAGGCTCCCGATCTTATCTTGCTCTTTCAGCTCCTGGTACAGGGTGTTTGAAACCGGAATAAAATCGCTTCTGCCCAGATAATCAAGGTCAGAATCACAAATGATTGATTCCAGCAGGTTTTTGGGTTCCGGTGGGAGTTTGGTGGCCATGATGATCTCGCAAATACGATCGATCTGTTCCGGAGAATAGTTGTACTCTGGCAACATCTCCCTGGCAAGCAATGTCCCCTGATACTCGTGCGTATCATAATCAATGGTATGACCAGCATCGTGGAACAAGCCCGCAGTTTTTAACAGCAGTATCTCCTCATCCGAAACACCTTCACCCCATCCGATCA